>JAUVXS010000034.1 GCA_030603485.1 Dehalococcoidia bacterium | reverse complement strand
GGCGAGGAGTTTGCCAATCAATGGTCCTGGTGCTAAGTCAAAGTTGTTCATTATATCATGGCCATCAATGAGTTTCACCGGCAAGATTTTGGCTTGCTGCTTTTCATGCTCTGCCAGTATGTAGTTTATTAATTGGCAATGTTTTTTCCATTCCTCCATAGATGCCAGGGGACCGCGGCTGGCCAGATAATCGGCTAAAGCCAAGAATAGAATATCGATGCTGACCTCGCCGGTATCCCGAAAGTAGCGATAAATTGCCCGTTGGGTAGGAAATTCCTCATGTGCCATCTGAACTGGGCGGAGATGATGATAGACAAGGCTTTCCACCAGTCTTATTTCTCGATTGCTAAATCGCAACCGTTCCAAAATATTCGCAGTCATAGCTGCTCCTTGTTTGGTATGCCCTAAAAACCTGGCTCTACCTGTATCATCAATAGACTTTGTCATTGGTTTTGCAATATCATGGAATAGCCCGGCTAACTTGAGTAGAGCTTTATGGTCACTTCCGCTGGAAACCTCCTGGGATAAGTGTCTATCTATCATGTTAGACCAGGGAGCCGTAGACAGCATGTCGTCGTTGCCGTACTTCCAATCGTTTTCTCTAATGAGGAATTCTATGGCGGCTACGGTCTGTAAAGAGTGTTCGAAGACATCCCAGAAGTGTACTGTTGGTTGCTCTACTCCCTTGCCATCTGCTAGCTCGGGGATTAGGGCTGGAAGCAAGCCAAGTGTATCTATGTATCTCAGATAGTAGGTAACAAGCGGCAGAGCGAGCAAACGAAGTAACTCTTCTCTGATTCTCTCCCCCGGGACTTCAGTGATAGCCTGGGCATAGTGGATAATTAAGGATTCTGTATTTGGCTCTATGGTGAAGTCAAGCTCGGCTGCCAACCTTGCCGCCCGCAAGAGTCTTGCGGCATCGGCTTCAAATATTTGCTCGCTTACCCCCCGCACTATTTTATCCCTTAGATCATCCTTGCCGGAAAAGGGGTCGATAAGCTTCAGGGGGGATCGTTTTTCAGTCAATGAACTTACCGATTTTCGGGGACTCTTATCGGGGGCTGAGCTAGCAGTGACAAATTGGCTGAGTTCCAGAGCCATGGCATTGATGGTAAAATCGCGGCGGGCAAGATCAGATTCAATGTCTCCTGTAAAAGGGGAGAAATCAAAATGCCATTCTGCACCACGAAATTCCTGGTTCTGTGAAGTCCCTCCTGGCTGCTCATCTTCAATCACCACTACTCTAGCTATGTTGTTGACATCATCGAGGAGCACAAATTTGCCTCCTATATCTCCGGCTACTTCCTGAGCTATGGTTACGGCGTCGCCGCTTACAGCAATATCTATATCGTTGGTTTTTCTTTCCAAAAGCCAATCACGGACAAAGCCACCAACGATATAGCCTTGCTTTTGCTGTATAGCTAACAGGTGGGATATCTTGGCCAGGGCGGCAAGCAAATTGCCGGTTTTTGTGAAGGACATGACAGAGAATTATAGTTTGTGACAGCAGGCATTGTAAAGGCCTATTGACTTTCCTGAAGCAGTGTCATTTTGGCTTATAAATTGGAATGCATTTCATCAGGATAACGTCTGCCAGGGAGGGAAAATGCCGGGCTAATTTATCTAATATCTTCAGAATAGCATAAGCAACAGAATGGGGAAGTCTGGAAAGAAAATTGCCCCACAGAGGTAGTCCAAAGAAAAGGGATATCCCCTTTGTTTTCTTAATTTCAAAATGCTGCTTCACCAAGCTGCGTAGGAATGGGTAATCGAATTTATATGTATGGTCTGGTGGCGGCATCCAGGGCTTCCTTTCTTTAGCCAGGGAGGGGGAAAGAAAATTCGTTACTGGATATAGTATCTTCCCCCAGCGGAAACCCAAACTGTTAAAATTAGCTATGGAGATTATCATCTCTCCTCCGGGTTTAAGCACCCGGGCAATCTCCTCCATTGTTTTGCTGGGGGAGAAAAAATGGTCTAACGACCCCTTACACATAACTTTGTCAAAAGAGTTCGGCTTAAAAGGCAAATTCTCTCCCATTCCCTGTGCTAAAGTTACTACGGCATGATTTTTGCTGAGATACTCTTTAGCCCTGAATATCATTATTTTGGAGGGTTCAAGCCCGATAACCTTCGCTCCCTTTTCCCCTAGTCGTGCACCATCAACAGCCTTGCCGCAGCCAACATCCAATATTAGCTCACCATGGCTGGGGTTTACCTCTTCCAGCGTTAAATGGAGCATTTGCTGGACTAGGAATTCCAGGTTGGGGTAGACTATGGGGGGTACTACATCGTCGTCACTCCATTCCAGATCGATTTTTTCTGTATTGTGATTTTGTATCATGATTCAAATTCAAGATTCTTATTGCAAGGTTATCAAGTTTGCGAAGAGTCGTAATTCTTTTACGACTGGCTTCATTTAGCCTCCTTTCAGCAAGAATATTGGTTAAGCTTGGAAATAGCTTTAGCTGCACGTTCCATGGAATAAAAGACTGGTATGGAAGCTGCAAGGAGCTTTTGCTCTATCTGCAATCGTTCTGGCTCAGCAGAGCCAGGTGGTAAAATGACTATTATGGGCTTATTTTGCCTGCTTCCCAACTCTGTAAAAAATTCGTTTATTTCTTCTATTCCTTTCCAGGAGTAAATTGGCAAGAGGATGTCAATATCTTCTTGAATTAAGACAAAGTCGATAGCGGTATCCCTTGCTACTAAATCTATAGCTTGAAACAGAGTTGCTAAGCCTCGGAATTGTGCCTGGCTTACATCTACCGGATTATGCAG
This sequence comes from Dehalococcoidia bacterium, assembly GCA_030603485.1. Taxonomy (GTDB): domain Bacteria; phylum Chloroflexota; class Dehalococcoidia; order GIF9; family AB-539-J10; genus RBG-13-51-36. The sequence goes on along the minus strand of JAUVXS010000034.1, from coordinate 10,543 downwards.
GATGCTACCTACTTCTCCCAGGAGTTCGCTCAGTTCTTGCTTTGTCTCAAGAGAGAGAAGTGGTATTCTGAGCCCATTCTCCGTGCAGGCATCACCAGCTGATACCGAGTTACCGCCGCCCCCATCAGCTAGACCGCCGATAATGGCTGCTCTGGTACCTTGCCAGTGTTTAAGCTGTTGGCATATAAGCAGGGTGTCAGTCAGTTCCTCTAAACTATGCACTTCCATAGCGGCAGCTTGCTTCAACATTGCTGACCAGATGGCTGCTGAACTGGCTAGAGAGCCGGTATGGGACATGGCGGCCTGAGCGCCAGCCTCTGTTCTTCCTCCTTTCCAGACGACTAGAGGCTTGACCTTGGCTACTTCTTTCATAGTGTTGAAAAGACGAACTCCGTCTCTTGTTCCCTCGAGATATGCACCAATGACGTTGGTTTTGGGATCAGCAGCCAGGTATTGCAAAAAATCGCTAGCATCCAAATCAACGCCATTGCCAAAGCTCACTCCCTTGCTGTAGTTGATATGTCGGGCTATCCCGGTTGTCACTAATTTGGCAGCGATGCCGCCACTCTGGGAGACGAAGCCCACGGAACCGGTTTCACCGAGTGTTCCCATGGGGAACGGTATTTTGTGTTCCGGGCAATATACACCTATGCAATTTGGACCGATGATGCGAACATTTCCCTGTCGTGCTTTCTCGAGCATTTGTTCCTCTAGCTTGTGTCCCTGTTGAGCATCCAGCTCGCTGAATCCAGCGGTGAAGAATTGGACAGCCTTGACTTTTTTGGCCACGCAATCGTCGAGGAGCTCCAGTACGGATTGTCGGGGAATGGCTACGATAATGTAATCTACCTCTCCAGGCACTAGCCTGAGGTTAGGAAAAATCTCGAGGTTGGCAAATCGGCCGCCCTTGGAGCCAACAGGATGAATAGGTCCCGGGAAACCGGCGGAAATCAAACTCCAGACCCATGCAGTGCCAGCCTTTATCGAGGTAACCGATACCCCGACGACGGCAATAGATTTGGGATAAAAGATAGGCTCAAATTCCTTAAGCTTTTCCTCAAACAAGGGTAATCCTCGGGGGCCTCAACTTGTCTGGTAAAATTCAGATTTAGCGAACTCTTGGTTATCGAGACAGTGGCCTTTTGATTATCATTCCAGGATTATTCGGGCATCAACAGCTACAGCTTTATCAGGATAGGCGAATATGGGGTTAAGGTCGAGCTCTTTTATTTGAGGGTTTTTCTCTACGAACTGAGATACCTTGACTATTAGGTTTTCCAATTTCGGGATGCTGGCTGGCTTCTGTCCTCTGTACCCTTCCAGTATGGGATATCCCTTTATTTCCTTAATCATTTCCCTGGCATCCCTTTCGGTAAGTGGGACTATTCTAAAGGAGACGTCCTTTAACACCTCTACCAGTATACCGCCGAGGCCAAACATGATTACGGGGCCGAATTGAGGGTCCTTATTCATACCCACAATCACTTCCACTCCTGGCGAAGCCATCGGTTGTACCGATACACCCTGGATTTGGGCTTCAGGGTATGCCTGTTTAACGGAGGATATTATCTCGTTGTAAGCTTTGCCTACCTGAGTAGCATTGGCCAGTCCCAATTTAACACCGCCGGAATCGCTCTTGTGAACCACATCGGGGGAGTTTATTTTCAACACTACAGGAAAGCCCATTTCCTTGCTTATGGAAATAGCCTCTTTTTTACTTCGGGCGAGTTTCGCTTCAACAACTGGTATTCCTGCTTTCTTAAGAAGCCCCTTGGATTCGACCTCGGTTAACACATTCTGGCTCTTTATCATTGCTTATCTCCTTCCATCGGTATGATTATCCCAAATTAGCCCTTTATTGTAACCTGTTATTCATTTTTTCTCTAGCGGGTTTGTGGTCTAACTTATTTACCAAAGCAAATAAAATAGTCTATCACCTTGGCTTGCACAAGACTTCCTTGACTTTCAACTCAAAAAAGTCATGGGTATGAGCTGGCTTGACGACCATTGCTGTATCTGCTCCACTCGCTGTGCCGCCGATAGAGATTATCTCTTCGTCTGTCCTGATAAGACCAGCATCGGCAGCCATAAGGGCTATCTCACAGGCTACTTTGGTGCCCTGCCCAAAGACCCTTAAGGTTTGAGCTATAATCTCATCCACCTGATAGGTATTGAACTTACGGCGAACTGCCCTGCCTACCCCGCCAAAGGCATGGGTGGCAGTCAGAATTAACCCTCCCTTCTCCGATATCTCAGCCCTGTTTTGCGGGGTTAATTCCTGGACATCGGGGGCTTGAAGCCCTGCAGTATGAGTAACTACCACTACCTTATGGTTGGTAAACGCCTTCACTGCCTTCACCCCAGTTTCCCCGCTGGTAGAGGCCACCACTATGGTTTTTATCCCTAACTCCTCGGCTCTCTTCTTAGCTACCGCAAGGGTTTTTGTAGTGTCTTTACTGCCTGATTCGAGAAAATAGACACTTTGGATATCCGTCATTTTGGAATTGACACCTCCCTTTTTTGTTATAATATCTTACCAAATATAAAGGAATGAAGCTCATTTTTCTCCACGGTTCAGGCGCCTACGGGGGCGTCTGGCGCTATCAAACTGAGTACTTTCCAGATAGCGATGCCGTGAACTTGCCGGGCCATCTCCAGGGTCAGACCCTCAATAGCGTAGAGGAATATGTGGACTGGCTCAGGGAGTATGTCAGGGGCAAGGGATATAGGGATGTGGTCTTAGTTGGCCACTCCTTAGGTGGGGCTATAGCTCTGATGTATGCCATAAAATACCCCCAGGAGCTGAAGGGGATTATCATCATCGGCAGCGGAGCCAGGCTCAAAGTTCACCCTATGTATTTGGCTACACTGGAGGAAGCCATCAAGGGCAATCTACAAGAATGGTATCAACAGATGGTAGCAGGCCATCGCTTAACACCGGAGGATTATCAAAGAGAAGTGCTGGAAAAACGGAAGGCTATTGGTCCGGCCGTCATGCTCAATGACTTCCTTTGTTGTGATAAGTTTGACCTCATGGACAGAGTTCAGGAAATAAAGCTACCTGCCCTTATTATCTGTGGTGAGCTGGACATGATGACTCCTGTGAAATACGCTAACTACTTAGGAACCAAGCTCACTAACTCCAGGGTGGTAATTATTCCCCAAGCTACCCACCTCGTATTCGCTGAGAAACCGGAAGCGGTCAATGAAGCCATAGAGGATTTTGTTAAGGGGATGTCCCCTTAAGATCCTTTGGTATTTGTAGCAAAACCAGGCATTTGTAGTTCCTTGGTTTATCCAGCGCAACACTTTTTGTCATTGCCCCACTGAGATCGCCTCGCATCGACTAGTCAAGGCCTTGCTCTGGACCACACCAGAATTGCACCTGCGTTTAACTTGTAAGGACGCTAACTTGTGGGATTGTGGAGGTCTGACTTGATAGCTATCAAGGATTCCCACCGACCGTCAGTTGATAGTTATAATTTCAGAGGTAATTAACAATTCATTTGGAACTTGTGCTGAACTTCTATGTTGGTACAACCACAGAGAGTTCGATATAATGTCAGCCAGATGAAAGTCAAAACATACATGTCTCAAGAAGCTATTTTGAGAGCACAAAGGAATTGAGTTTGTTTGATTGCCAAGTAATTGAATTCGGCAAACAGGCTCTTAAGGGAAGGAGGCTAAAATGACTTTTTCAGAAACTTTTGTATGGGGCGCAGCGACAGCCTCGTATCAAATAGAAGGTGCAGCACGTGAAGATGGAAAGGGGCTTTCTGTATGGGACATGTTTTGCCAGAAAGCGCTAACCATCTGGAACAATCAATCCGGCGATATCGCGTGTGACCATTACCACAGATATAAAGAGGATGTGAGCCTGATGAAACAAATCGGTCTAAATGCCTACAGGTTATCGGTCTCCTGGCCCCGCGTCATCCCGGAAGGCACGGGGGCTCTAAATCCCAAGGGAGTTGAATTTTACGATAAGCTGATTGATGAACTCCTGGCTGTTGGTATTTCCCCTTATATCACGCTTTTTCACTGGGATTACCCCTATGAACTTTATGGCCGTGGTGGCTGGCTGAATAAGGACAGCCCTGATTGGTTTGCGGAATATGCTACAGTGGTCGTTGACAAGCTGTCTGACAGGGTCAAGCACTGGATAACATTCAACGAGCCGCAGGTTTTCATCGATGTGGGGCACCGGTCAGGATATCACGCGCCGGGAGACAAGCTGGAATTTGCCCAGGTATTGACAGCAGCTCATAATGTGCTGCTTGCTCACGGTAAGGCTGTACAGGTAATTCGCGCACATTCTAGGGTTGAGTCTCAGGCGGGTCTGGCACTTGCAGGTATAGTCAGAATACCCGCCACAGAAAGCCCTGAGGATGTCGAAGCTGCCAGACAATCCATGTTCTCTGTTAGAGCCAGGAATTGTTGGAGCAATACCTGGTGGGCTGAGCCTGTGTTTTTTGGCCGATATCCTGAAGATGGCTTGGCGCTGTTTGGCGATGACGTTCCTGCAATTGGTGACAGGGACATGAAGACGATTTGCCAGCCTCTGGATTTCTTCGCAGTGAACATCTACTCTGGCAGTATGACGCGGGCTGGCAAAGACGGCCAGCCAGAGCGCGTGTCATTTCCCGTTGGTCAGGCTATGACGACGTTCCAGACGCCGGTTAGGCCGGAGGCGCTCTACTGGGGCCCGAGGTTCTTCTGGGAGAGATATAATCTTCCCATTATCATCACGGAGAACGGCATGTCAAACGTTGATTGGGTTTCTCTGGACGGTAAGGTTCATGACCCTCAACGGATTGACTATCTCAACCGCTACCTTCTGGAGTTGAAAAAGGCGTACAAGGATGATGTACAAGTTCTCGGGTACTTCCAGTGGTCAATCATGGATAACTTCGAATGGAGAGAGGGCTATAAGGAGCGTTTTGGACTTATCTATGTAGATTTCCCGACGCAGAAGAGGATACTTAAGGATTCTGCATACTGGTACAAGGAAGTTATCGCCTCTAATGGAGCAAATCTTGATAAGCTGTAGCAATACAGGCCGCCTCTGTGATTAATTTGGCGATACTGCCTGTATTCAACTTACCATGGATTAGCGGATTCCGGTTCGAGTTCCAGGCGGCTCACCATGGATGAACAGGAAAGCTTTGGAATTTGCTATAGGTGAGCATCAAGCTTGGCACGATGTAGCAGGCGTAACCTTGCTGGACAGCTTGAGCTTTTGACCATCACTCCACTGCCACTGTAGGCCATTTCCTTTCGGTTCCAGATTAAGAACTCCCTTTGCTACCAATTCGCCAATTCGCCTCCTGGCTAGCTCAATATCGAGGCCCAACTTCCGTGAAACCCGGCGGGCTAGTTCCGCCTCGGCGTTAATGGGATTCAGGGCGGTGGCTGATGCCATCCCCCCGAGCCCCTCGATGACATCTCCCTCAAGCAGAGTCCAAGCAAATCCCTCTTTTTCCTTTCCTTCGATTATATCAGCGCACTGGGCGTCTCCATCTTTGGCCCGGCGCTTTATGTAATCCCAGGCCTCTTCTATCGCCCGGTCATACATAGCCATGGCTTCCTTTATCATCTCTTTGCTCATGGTCGCTGTCTCGGTGATGGGCTCGTTGGCATTGTAGCGGGCCCAGTTCCGGCTGAGGATGCGAATGCCATAGTCCTTGGCTCTCTCGTACAGTTCGGTTCCGGGGAGGGGGGACAAGATATGAAAGCCGTACTTGGCGCCATATTTGTGATAAAGATCGTCGCCAAAGGCCATAGACTTGAGGGCAGTATCCCAGCTTTCTCCGGGAAGCCCAAAAATGAAAGAATTGAATACCGCGATTCCAGCCTCAGCAGCTATCTTTACCCCGCGCCGCACCCCGTCGGGGGTGATTCCCTTCTTTATGGTCTTCAGTATACCCTCATCAGCCGACTCGACGCCAAATAGCATCCATTCGCAGCCGGCCCGTTTCATTAGCTGAGCGAGGTCCTCGTTGACGCTATCCACCCGGGCAAAGACGCTCCATGGTATCTTCAGGTTACGCCTGAGCATTTCCTCGCACACTGCTCGGGTGTGGTGGTGGTTGACGGTAAAGGTGTCATCAACAATGTTGATTTTCGCAAGCCCGAAATCACGCTGGAGTTTCTCAATCTCATCCACCACGAATCCGGGGCTGCGAAAACGGATTTTGGGGCCAAACATCCTATGTCCTGAGCAGAAGATACAGCTGTAGGGGCAGCCACGGCTGGTTATTACGGTGCACGGTGTGCCCAGGGCGCGGTACCTCTCCATGGGCAACAACTCGCGTGCTGGTAAAGGTAGCTGGTCCAGGTTCTCAATGCGAGCTTGGGGGGGTGTTTTTATCACCATGCCTCCATCTGCCAGGGCAATCCCGGGCACCTGGCGGATGTCTTTGTCTTCTTCCACTGCCCTGGCCAGTTCGACCAGGGTTCTCTCCCCCTCACCGATGACTATGGCATCAATCCATGGTGACTGGAGCAGTGTCTCCTCCAGAGCAAAGGTGACATGAGGACCGCCGATAACGGTGAAGATGTGTGGCTCGAAAGCTTTACATGCCTTGAGCATCCTCCTGGCAATGGGATAATTCAGGGTAACGCAGGTGACGCCCACAAGCTGGGGTCGGTACTCCTCCAGTACGCTCCTCAGCTTCCTGGGATGGTACCGGGTCACCAGGAAATCCAGAATCTTGACCTCAATACCCTCTTGAACCAGAACACCGGCTAAGTAACTTAAAGAGAGTGGAGGGAGTGGACTCTCCTCCAGAGGGTGTGGCGTACTCAGGAGCAATACTCGCATAGATATCAACCAGCAGTTCGCTACCCCACATCCCCGACTGTCTTGAATTTGGCATGATGAGTATAGCTCTTGTTATATTCCAAAATCAACTATAAAAGTAGATTTTCTATTTTGTCACCATGAACGTTGGCGAAAGACCTCCTGACGCTATCTTGAGTGAAATGAGAGAGCGCTTATTAATGTTATTCTGAGAAGTCCAAATTCATTTGGCAGACGAAGAATCTCAAGACGCCGTCCTGAGCTATGCGAAGGATTCTTCGCGGAGTTTATGCTTAACACAAAGCCTGTGACAGATTCTGCACCCATGTGGCTGAGATAGCTAAAAAGGAGGTTGCCAGGCCCCCTCAACCATAAGTGCTCGTGCTACCATATTAGGGAAGGATATATGTTTTTATGATTCTATGCTATAAAATCGGATAGAGGAGGTGAGCATGGCTAAAGGAACGAGGATAACTGTGGATTTGGGAAATAAAGAACTTCTCAAGGCGATAAAATTTGCCTCTGTCGAGCAGGGTAAACCAGTTCGAGAAATTGTTGTTGAGGCGTTGGAGAAGTGGCTTGACGGTAAGAAAAGCCCAGGACAGCAAGATTTCCTGTCCATGATTAAAGCATTGGATGAATACCGAAAAACCACTGGAAAGGGGAGTTAAGACAGCGGTTGAGGAACGGAAATTTCCCAGCGGCAGTTGTCACTGGATGAGATTAACCACTACATGCAGGAGGCCAGGGCAATGCGGTTGACGATAGGGTTGTGGGGGAAGGTTGATGAGGTATATTTGAAAGTTGCTGGGTAGACACATTTCCCAAAACCGTGGATGCATGGATTAACAATGCTTCTTAATCCAATAAGGTAACTCGGGTTTTGTTAGACGAGCTGAGCTTGTTGGCGTAGTATCAACAGTGAAAAGGAGGACGGACATGATTATTGATATTCATACTCACCTTGGTAATCCTGATATTGTTGCCCAACGTTATTGGGATGGATGGGTAGAGGTTGGGGCGTTGAGGGCCAATAGGCCGTTGGAGAAGGTGCGAAGCAAATTGCCAGAGTTGTGGGATATTTCCGGTGACATGATAGTCAAGGATATGGATGCTGCCGGGATTGACAGAAGCGTGCTGTTAGCGATTGATTGGGGTCTGGCTCGCCAACCTGGGGAACCCAAACTAAGTATTGAGGAGATAAACAAGATTTATGCTGATGCGGCGGAGAAGTATCCCCGGAGATTGATTGCTTTTGCCGGCATAGACCCCAGAAGAAATAAGGCTGCCGAATTGGTGGGAAGATTTCTCAAGGAACGGGGTATGAAGGGGATTAAACTCCATTCAGCTGCCGGTTTCTATCCCAACGATAAGGTATGCTATCCCATTTATGAAAAGGCATTGGAATATGGAGTTCCTGTTCTGCTCCATACAGGGGAGCTGCTGAAGCCAATGCATTTTAGATATTGCCGACCTATTTATGTACAGGAGGTGGCCATGGACTTTCCTGGTCTGCCCATCATTCTGGCACATACTGGCGGATGCTGGTACTCGGAAGCAGTGGCAGTCTGCAACACCGCTACGAATGTTTACCTTGATTTATCTGGATGGCAGCCGCGGCTTCGCCACCCTCCGGAATTATACAGAGCTTTAAGGACGTTGTTAGACTCGGTTTCATGGCAGAGAGTGCTGTTCGGCAGTGATTACCCCTTCCTGAAGCTGCTGATTAATCAAGAAAGGTGGGTCAGAGCTTTTACTGAAATTCCAGACTCAGTAAGGGGGCAAGAAATCGAGTTCAAGGACGAAGAAATCGAAGGGATAATGGGCGGCAACGCGGCTAGAGTCTTAGGACTAACAGAATAATCGAATAATTTTGGTGGCATCGGGAAATGATGGTCCAAAAAAAGGCGCCAACATCTTTGAATTCTTTTTCGGGTAGGGTGATGTTTATCTTTACCGCTCTACCTTTCTTAATGCTTCCTATTATACCTACCCAAGGCTTATTGCTGTAAAGTCAAGGAGGTTGGGATCGAGGAGGGGCCTTCTGCAGAGTCCGGTAAATCTCTTTTTGCTCCTTAGGGGAGATGAAGAGTTCGTTCAGCAGCATTATTTGCTCTCTGGATTTGAGTTTAGCTAGTCCTTCCAGGCATTCGGGCTTCGATAAACTGGGGGTCCATTCCCGGCAGGCTTTAGGACGCGAAGGATGGATGGTGCAGGAGGCTTTGCCATCCGCATCCCAGGCCAGGAAGACGCAGCCTTTCTTTGTGTGCTTGAGGAGGTAACCTTCCTTTATCGGCACCTTCAGGGTGTATCTGGAGATGCACTTCGAGCTTGGTATTCTCAGGGCTGAGACAATGTTGTCTATGTCTTCGGAAGTAAGTGGAGCCTGGTAGCAGGTGCAGCAGATGCCACAGCGAAAACAGGGGATGGAAGTTTGTTCTGTTATGGTAATTTCTTTCCCTCCCAGTATCTCTATAATTGATTTCTCTCTTCTCGCCAAGCTCTCAATGAATTCCTTTAGGTATTTCTAGTTATTTTATCATTGCTGGTAAAATAGACCTTAGCACAGAGACACTCTGATGGGTAGGGGTGAAAGGCCCATAATGCAGTTGACATAATATATTGACACTGAGGTCCTGATAACTCAGGCATCTATAATAAATCTGGATGTGTAAGGAGGTGAGAGAATGACAATAGCCGAAATAAGCGTTGTCCCAATAATAAGGTTTGATAAGTAATGAAGGACAACAGATGAATCTCTCTTGTTTGCTTTCTTTGCTCAGAGAAATGCCTGCCTACAGGCAATTGGTGGGGGAGCTGTCCACAGCCAGACGTGAGCATAAGGCAACCATACTTGATGCTGCCAAGCCCTACTTGATTGCCGCTCTTTACGAAGAGCTTAATTTGCCCCTCATGGTGGTGACTGCTCAGCCCGAGAGTGCCAGAAAGCTGCATGAGCAGCTTCGAGCCTGGTGTTCACCTTCGGCTGAGTTGCATCGTCTCCCCGAGGTCGACTTCCTGCCTTATGATAGTTCTCGGATATCGACTGTTAGCTATCAGATGATAGAGAGGTTGAGGGCATTAGCCACCTTAGCCCTTTACCAGCCCCTTCATTCCCCACCGAGATTGCTTCGTCCCGATAAATCGGGACTCGCAATGACACGGGAAACGGTGCCTCGCAATGACGGAGAGGGACGCGAGTCTTGCAATGATGGAAAAGAAAGGGTGACAAAAGCTCCCATGGTAGTAACCTCAGCCATGGCAATCATGAGTAAAACCATCCCGCAAAGGGAGTTTGTGGCTACTTGTCATATTTTAGAGCCGGGCATGGCTGCTGACCCTCTGCAGTTGCTGCGCCGATGGCAAAGCATGGGCTACGAAGTGGGGGATGTTGTCGAGATGCCCGGACAGATGAGCAGACGGGGTGGCATTATTGATGTCTTTCCCCCTTGCAGCCAGTTGCCAGTTCGAATAGAGTTCTTCGGCAACGAGATAGAGAGCATGAGGTACTTCGATCCGGAAAGTCAACGATCAGCCAGCCCCGTATCCTCGTTGATTATCACCCCAGCCAAAGAGGCTGTACCAATAGCTGATAGCTTTGAGGTGATGGATGGAAGCGTATTGGATTACCTTGGCGGTGGTGCCTTGCTTGTTCTCGATGACCCTGAAGGAATTGAACTTACCATCACCAGGCTAAACGAGGAGGCTCAAGAATTAAGAGCCACAAAGATGGAAAGAGGC
>JAUVXS010000057.1 GCA_030603485.1 Dehalococcoidia bacterium | reverse complement strand
CTCAGTTAGAGGACTCTCTAAACCTTCATCAAACCGTCGCGCCGCTGCCTCTTGTAAGCCGGGTGTGACATGGGAATAGATATCCAAGGTTGTGGCCACCGAGCTGTGGCCGAGACGTTCTTGGACAATTTTAGGATGAACCCCTTGTTGCAGCAAGATAGTGGCGTGAGCATGCCGCAAGTCGTGTAGTCGAACACCCTTGAGTCCGATGCTTCGAGCGATTCCCTGTAACGCCCTGCTAATAGTATTGGGCCTGAGCGGTCTGCCATCGGGGTGAGAAAACACCAAGTCAGTGGGTGCCAATGGCTTCTCCAGGAGCCTTCGGGCTTGCTCCTGTTTTAATCGGTACTCCCAGAGCGCGATTGCCAATGACGGTGATAGTGCTATTTGGCGTCGGCTGTGCTTACTCTTCGGCTCTCTGAAAATATATTCTCCATTACGAAGCTGTTGTAGGGTTTGAACCACCGATAGTGTCGCTTTTTCTAGGTCAATATCGCCCCACCTCAATCCAAGCGCCTCGCCTCTTCGCACACCTGTGTAGGCTATCATAAAGAACAGCGCATAGTATGGTGATTCTTTGGCAGCCTCCAGGATTAGCTGCAGACGGTTTGCCCCAACTATAGTTAATTCCTTGCTCTGTCCGTGTGGCGGGGTAACAACCTCGGCCGGATTGCGAACAAGGATGCCTTGCCTTACCCCATACCTCAGGCTTTCATAAAGGACCCTATGATGCTTATGTACCGTCAACGCTGATAATCCGCCTTTACCATCTCGGCGCCCTGATTCTAGGGCCTGGGAATAGTATTTCTGAATGTGATGTGGTCGTAAACCTAACAATGGGAGCGAACCAAAGGCTGAGGTAAGGTGAGCTCTCACAATTTCTTGATACCGCTCAGCCGTTCTAGGCGCAGTGTTTATTGCTACATAGTCTTGGAGCCACTCTTCAAGGAATTGAGCGACAGTGAGCCGGTCTGATTTAACATAGGTGCCTTGCTCAACATTGAGCAATAGCTCACGTAGTCGCCTCTGCGCATCCCTTTTAGCCCCCTTGACACTTTCAAAGTGTCTTAAGCGCTTGCCCGTTGCCGGGTCTCTACCAGCATCAAGGCAGATTTCCCAAGAACCCTTGCTTCTTTGTCTAATTGAACCTTTCATTGCTGTCTCCTTTCTTATGAGTAATTTTATAGATAGGAATTACATATCTAAGCCATCAGCGTAGCAATCTTGGCTTGCCAGGACACAGGTTGCAGGTATAGAGGATGTAATCTCTTCTAAGCTTGATTTCTTCCAAGTAATTGTGGATTCTAGCCTCTAAATTACGAAGGTCATCTAACAAAGTTGAAAGGCTGGCTACGGTTTCGCCTTTCAAGACCAAGTCTAATAACTCCCGGCATTCCTTTTCATAAAACTCTTTATTAACCTCATGCTGATTAATAATCTGTAGGAACTCCCAACCTGGGGAGACTCTCATCCGTTTAACCTCAGCGGGTTGTTTGTCGATTTCAACCTTATAATCTTTCCAGTGAAATTCAAATCCCTTCTCACTCACCTTTTCGAGCTTAGATTCTACTAGACGGAGTATCCAATCGATAAACCGCGGTGAGAGGTGCGATACTGTAGCATTGTCATCCATAAAGTCCAATGACATTCGTGTAGTAGCTTCCCTCTGGATTTCCTCTCGTAGCTTGGTACAATTGTTTGTGTATGACCTGTATTTAGCTTCCCACTGGCTATAGTCCCTCCAGAAGATTGTGAAAGGTAAATGGCCCTTCAGACAGTTAAAGAGGCGATTTGCGTGAAGAGACTCCGTAGAATCTGCCATACGGCTAGGGAGACTGGTTACAGGTTGTATCCTAATTATCGTTTCCCAGTTTTCAAGGAGCTGCCGTATTTCAGTTAGATGGTCTCTCAGAGCTTCTTTTAATATCTCCGTTTTGGCAATCCTAGCTTCTTGTTCCTGCTCAGCTAATTTGAGATGTCGCTTTAACGTCCTGTCGTCAGTAATACCAAATTGCCTTTTTATCTCGGAATCGCTAAGGCCCCTCTCACGAGCTTCAAATAATTTCTTCCTGTTATAAGGAGTTAATTTCCTAGCCATTTTTGCCATTTTTTATTCCCCCGATATGTATTTTAGTGCCACTTTGTGAAATATCTACATCTACCTTGAGCAAGTGCGTGTCTTGACAATCAGTATATCATACACTACAGTAAATGTCAACAGCAGTTACAGTGAAAAAGGGGGACGAAATGGCAGAAAAACTTACGCTAAGTGTAGAGGAAGCGGCGAAGCTATTGGGTATCGGCCGGAATCTCTGCTATGACCGAGTGAAGACTGGGGAAATCCCAGTTATTAAAATCGGAAAAAGGCTGTTGGTGCCTAAGGCGGCGTTGGAAAAATTACTCGCCGAGCCCCAGCCCCTAAAACTTACGCCGGCAGGCAAATAGTTAGGAACCGGTAGGGAAAAATGAGGGATGCAGAAATGGGAGTAGATGGGAACTACCGAACCTCTGATTTATACGTGGCGGCTTACTTGCTATCCAAGGGACTGCAGATCCAGGGCATAGACCGCCATAATCCCCGGCGCAGTGAATTTATCTTCATAGACAGGGAGGACAGACCAAAGCTCGTCCAATCATTTTTGTGTGGACAAGCCGTAGGTAACCTCCCTGATTTCATTTATTACATTAGGAAGGCGAAACGCTTACTTTATTCAGTTGAAGTGTGAATAAAAGTGCCAAAGCCCACAGCGATGACTGGGGACTTCGGCAAGAAGGAATAGGGGGGGTTAAGCATGGACATCTCTAATTTACCACATCCACGCAAAGATTGTCAATCAGCTATCCAGCGGATGGTGCTCCTACTTACTGCTGGCTACGAGATCCTCCCGCGCATAATCCTCATGAGGAGGAATTGATGCCACGGAAGCGATGGATTAAGCTATGGACCCAGGAGACATTGTACGGCACTACGTCTGAGGAACTCCTAGCCGACGAGCAAGCATGCTGGTTTAAGTTGCTTGCCCTCGCCGGTGACTCTCCGGAGCCAGGCAGGGTTGAGGTTGCCCCAAGCGTGCCAATGACCGATGAGCAAATCGCTGGCATCCTAAAAGTCCCCATAGAGGTCTGGCTGAGAGCTAAAGATAGGCTCCAACACCCCGATGTCGACAAAATCTTTATCAATCGAGGCATCATCCACATCAAAAACTGGGACAAATACCAAGGTGCGTTTGACAAGACAGAGTATATGAAAGAATACATGAGAGAATACCGCCAGCGTAAAACTAACAGTAAGACTAACAGTAAGACTGCTAACAGTAAGACTATAGAACAGAACAGAGGGGAGGGGAGGGGAACAGAGGATATATTAACTACTACTACTGCTAGAGAGGAAAATCTGGCAAAAATTTCAAGCCTCTACGAAGACAATATTGGCAGGTTGACCCCGACAATAGCTGAAAGGTTAAAGGATATTGCTGGCGAATATCCAGGGGGATGGTTTGAGGAAGCGTTAAAAGATGCGGTGAGCCTAGAACACCGCAACTTGAAGTATGTTGAAGCAATACTGGAGCGGTGGAAAGTGGAGGGGTTCAAATCGCCAAAAACAACAGGGGGCAAAGGTGGAAAACGGGAACCTGCAGCACATCGGCAAAGTTCTCAGCAAACAACTACCCAAGAGCTCAAAGACAGCATCGGGAGACCCCTTGACTGAGCCCGAATATAAATGCCAGGTATGCAAGGACGCTGGCGTTGTGCATCCGATAGAAGACGGCAAGGTCTGCTATGACCGCACGATTCCGTGTCAGTGCATGGCCGAGACCCTGGAGAAAGAAAGGCAGGAGAGAAACCTCAGGCTCTGTAAGTTGCCGGCCGATACTGAAGATATGACCTTTGAGACCTTTGATACTTATGGGAATCCCAGCCTAATCGAGGCTCTTAATTATGCCAGGGCACTGGCCGATAGGACTGATGAGGTAAGATGGCTCACGCTGATTGGCAAAGTGGACCGCGGCAAGACGCACCTGGCGGTGGCAATATGCCGGCGCTGGATGGAGAGGGGTACAGCTGCTAGGTATGCCTTCGTCCCGCTTCTACTAAAAGAGCTGAGAGATGGCTTTGAACTCGAGGGCGAGCAATCCTATCGCCTCAAAATGAATTTCCTCTGCGATGTGGGGTTGCTGGTGCTCGATGATCTAGGGGTAGAGAGGTCTACAAGTTGGGGGCTCGAGCAACTACAAACAATAGTACACAGCAGGGGTATCAATGGACTGCCCTTAATCGTAACAGCTAACAAAGAACTAGACAGGATTTGTGGCGACAAAAATGAAGACGAAAGGCTAGCCAGTATGCGTATTTCTAGTCGGCTACAAAGGGAGACCTGGTGCCGGGTTATGGTGCTGGATACAGGGGAACACAGGCTAAGGGAGTTAAAAGGTGGAAAGTGAAAGAAAGCGGGCTAGGTGGAGAGGCAAGCGGCGTATTGTGAGAGAGCACCGGTGCTTTATGCTAGATCACGCGCTGGAGCTGCTTGCCCAGGGTAAGGTTAGCTCAGACTATGTGCGCCTGCGGGGCAACAAGCTGAAAGAGATTATGGGAAAAGGGTAGGCATGGTTATGTGACGGAATATCGAGTTAATAGGCAATGGCAAGAGCTAAAAGGAGGTAACCAATGGAGAAGCTCCCCAAATTTGACATTATTCGGGATATCAAAGCTATCGAAGATGGCGGCTTTTTCTGCCAGGCTTGCGTCGTGGGTAAGGACAAGGCAGCAATAAGTCCAGACCCACGGTATTGCCAAGACTGCTTCGACGTTCTTCGCGAGCTGATGAAAACGGATACGAGATGGAGTCACAGCGCTTGGATGCCAAAAGTAATGGAAGGAGGGAGGTAGTGGAGAAGCTAGAATTAAAGTTCACCTACGAAAAGGAGACCAAGAACACCATCCGGTACCAGGAGGAGCTTGGCGAAGAGGTCCACAGCAGCCGGGATATCGCCGTTGGCACTCTCTATGTCCAGAAAGAGGTGCTGGGGGAGAGAGTGCCACAGCGGCTAAGGGTGATTATTGAAGAGGATACCAATGGCAAGTGAAATTAAAGTAGCCAGACCCGGTGTCGTTGACCGACAAAGAGTCGCTAGGACGCCTAAACACTGTGCTTTGTGTGGCCAGCAGATTAATCCTGGTGAGGAGTACTGGGCACGGAAGCGCAGTTGGCAGAGATTTAGCGTGCCAATATGTGAGGGGTGCAGCTAAAGGAAAGGAGGAGAAATGAAACTGAATCAGGAAAATCTAGACGAATGGTTCGTCTCTAAAGAAGAAGCTGAAGAGGTTGCAGTGAAAGAGTTGCTGATTGAGAAGCGGATACAATATTTGAAAGGTTGGCTTGATGGCTATAAGTCTCATTCTAAAGGTAAGAGAGATAAGAGTGAGGGAGAGCTGCTAGTGCTTGATGCAGTTTTGGCACAAGTGCCCAAAAGGCGCTGGATAATAGCAGCCCCGGATGAGAACTGCCTAGTAGAGGTTTAGCCAGCTTCTATGCGAGAAGTGCGGCTAGAGAGGAGACGAAAATGGAATTCTACAATGTGGAACTACTACCCAAAGGGCTGCCTGAGATAATAGCCCAGCTGGTACCTTACGAGATTTATCCGGACACAAAGGTCATTGCTTACTCACGCAAGCGGATGGGGCCAAATGATAGCAGTGGCAGCTTAGGGTATGCTGGTTATGACCGCTTGACATTTAGCTTCCATATTGGGCTTTACCCTACTATGTGTTGTTCAAACGGAGGTCACAGATGTGATTATCCAGGGACGTTTAGCTTTCAACTTTGGATGGGTATGCTCAGGACAGCTATCCATGAGATAGGGCACCTAGCTACGCACCAACTTTATTATGGTATGCCACACGACGACGAGTACAACTACGAGGCACATAGCTACGTGGAATCCTTAGCGGATGAATGGGCGGATTGTGCCATGGCGAGGATATTGGGGGCTGACCCCAGGCTTGGCCAGCCACCTGGAGCGCTGACTGGCTACCCTGGAATTTTGGCTTATAAGATGCGAAGTAGTGGTGGGAAGCCCTGGGACGGCTTTGATTCCGACAGGATAGCCGACTGGCGTGCACTAAAGTGCGGTGGTCAGGTTACTATAAACGATATTGCCGAAAAACTTACTGGCTATGAGGTTCCCGAGGGTTGGGGAAAAGCAAAAGCGAGGTACCGCAGGGCAATTCATAAGGCAGCCAAGGAATTAGGTATTGAGCGTTACTTCGTTAATAAAAACGGCCGCCGATATCTGATGTTTAATGCCGGAGAGGCAGAAGCAGTCTATGAATGGGTCGATTTTAACAATGACAACCAGAACTTACGAGGAAGCAGTTGAAAGACGGCTAAAGGGGCTCAAAGAGGAACTAGAGTCGGGGTGTCTTGACCCCGAACTATACGATGTCTTGATTGAGCTGAATAGTACGGGGTATTTCACTTGGCAGAGTTGCGCTGGCCATACAAGAAGGGATGGATCCCACGGGTATATTGCGTTTGCGAGTCCTCCATATAAGAAGCACAGCGGAGAAGTGGAGAGCCTACTCTCGGTACTAGCCAAGCATGGCCTAGAAGGCTTAAGGTTTAGGATAAATGACGGGCACCACACAGTGGCAACATTCGCACCTATCGGCAATCAGTATACTCCTGGTGACAGGCTTCTTGTCAAAGACCCTTATGACTGTGATGAAGCGGGCCAGATTCCGCCGTTACCGGATAAATGTCCAACTTGTGGCGGATCTGATTTTTGGCTTAACGGTGAATTTTATAATGATAAAGACACCATGGAATGGATGTGCAAACAATGCCAGCCAAAGCCCTTCAATGCTGGCATGGGTTGCATGACACCCGAAATCGCAAAAAGGCGGAAGGAGCTTCCGAAGCTGAAGCTGGGGGAAGTTGAAGACGAGGGGAAGAAAATGCCTTTCCGGATACGCGCCGAAAATGAGAGTAGTATTTACGAACAATTGGGGAAGGACCCATATGAGAATGATGATGACTGGCTCTTTATTACGCGGATTGAATAGGAACCTTATTTTTGAGAGGCGGAAATGAAACCATGCCTAGAGAACCAGCAATGAGGATAACGGAAAATGGATGATAACAACCGCAATGTCTAAATCCTGGCTGCTGTTTGGCCTCTTCAGTAAGAGCTGCCCGCGGTGCATAAGAGGTTTTTTGCTGTGGGATGGCCTGATGAATGAGGCAGTATGCTTGAATTGTGGGCATCGATGTTATCAGCTGAAAAATAAGCGTCAAAAAAGAGAAAAGGTAAGATGACACAAGTAACACCGATACGCGACTTAAAAGGATATCTGGAGCCTGAACAGGTGGAGAGGCTCATTGCCGTGGCCACCAACCCCAGGGATGCCCTGCTTGTCCGCATCGCGTGGCGGACCGGCATGAGGGTCTCGGAACTCATTGGGATAAAGGAATCCGACATAGACTTCGAGGGCAGAGCTATCTTGATTAAAATCCAAAAGCAGAGAAAAAGAGATGGCAAAACAGTCGAAAGGCGACGAATTGTGCCTATTGACGAGGACACCTTGCACATGGTGAGGGAGTACTTGGAGTGGAGAAAGCAGTTTCCTTACGAAGGGGATCTTCTCTTTCCTATTTCACGCCAGAGGGTTGTCCAAATTTGTTGGAAGTTGGGAAAGAGAGCTGGCATAACAAGGGTAGGCGATCCAACTATCTCGCAACATACAAAATTCCACCTTCACCACTTGAGACATAGTTTTGCTATCCACTGTGTGAAACGCGGCATGAGCATAGAGCGATTACAGAAAATCTTGGGACACTCAAGTCCCACAACAACCTCAGTCTATCTCCAGTATTCGATGGCTGACTTACACGAGGACTATGACAAGGTGTGGGAAGAAGATGAAACAGCGACCAAGGATTAGAAAAGCGAAAAAACAGCCAACCCGGGAGAGGAAACTCAAGAACCCTCCCATGCAAATAACCATCCCCTGGGGGAGAGGTGCTAGTGAGTATCGCCCTGGCCTGTTTACAAAAAAGTATTTTGTAAAGCACGGCGAGGCCTGCGCTGCCGACATCTACTATGCGCTAAGTCAGGAAATAGAGCGCTTAAACAAAGAACGAATTGATATAGGCGAAAAGCCCTTTGAAAGACCGAACTACTCCAGTTTCTCAAGGTATTTTCATTGGTTCCTCATATTGAAACTCATAGAGCGCACTGACAAGCGAGAGCGTGCAATCTACGATTTCTTGCAGAAGCGAGTGTTCTACAAGTTGACTGCCAAAGGCAAGGCTGAAGTGACTGCCTGGGAGGACCCGATTTCAGTAAGACACCCGGAGTTTCGCTAAACAATCTGATAGCAACAAAGGAATCTCTTTACAGAACAGTATTTTGAAAAGTATAGCGAGGCTTACACTGCTAACATCCCAGCCAGCTCACGCAAAGCGGTTATTTGGTACCCAAAAATAGGATGGATTTATAGAGGATAACACTCTGACTTTTAATCAGGGTGTCACAGGTTCGAGACCTGTACGGCCTACCAAGACTGGAAGACCTTCCCTGCCTGGGAGATTTGAAGATAATCAGGGTGTCAAGACACTAGGTCAACCGACACCCTGATTATATCATTTATCCAAGGAATGTCAATTCTTAGTATAGATTGGAATCGAACCTGTGACCAATCGGTTATGAGTGTTTGGGTTTGAAATTTCAAATTCTGGCCTGCCCCCCAAAAAGGAGTCCAGTTTTAATGTTGGACTGGAAGCTGAAAAGGGGGGTAAATTATGGTCAAGATTTCCTAAAATCTACCCACGCCACCATCTTGCAATTCCTTTGGTAATAGCCCATATTGGGAATAAAATAGCTACAGGTATATACCACCAAGACCATTCTAGCATAACTCTAGATATTAAAAGGGTAATTATCCCAGAGCCGTAGCTAACGTCACTGATTATCTCTATTGTTCTATACTGCATCTTACGTTTGATTAAAACGGGAAAGGTGATATTTATATTTAGTGGTTTTTTACCTTCAATATTGTCCAGGTTACTTTCAAATTTAAAATTTGACCAAGTATCTTGATTTAAAATGCGAGAAACGAGCGACCAAGACTCTTCGTCATAACGAGAAGATATATTTAATTCATATTTTTCCGGAGTGACGAACACATCTTTACTATTTGTAAGTTCGATTGAAAATTCCGGTGGCTGTTTTTTGAAGTATGTACTAAATGAAAATACGTATCGTGATCCTTCAGACATCCTATAATAACTAGTTCGGGTGAGTTTGTCATATTTCAGGTCTTTAATAGTATTCCCGCTACTTAAACCTTCGATAAAAGTGAATACAGGAAGATATTTTTCTCCGGACGGCAATTGGAAGTGTTCAATATCAATCGATTCGCAGGTCTTATGAAAAGCCTGCTTACTTTCATTCGTTTTAGCTATATATCGTTTCTCAATAGGGTTCCCCAAAGAAGCGTAACTTTTGTTGTATTTTTCTTTTAAGGCATTTTTAATTATTTCAGTGTAACTATTACCATCATACACAAGATAATCATCTACTTTGAAGTAAATGTGTGCGATATCGCGATCACTATCACCGGTCTTGTATGCTTCCACTAGTTTTCCCATACGAACAGGATATACGGAATCCCATTCCATAGTGGGCTTCTCTTCAGTACCTTTATTTACTTGATATAAGAAACAAATTACTGTCCTAATATTTTTAATATTTTCATTAATCGATTTACCTTTATATCGTAGATTATTCTTCAATTCTTCATCGATATATTTAAGCTGATACCTGTAGTGATGTACACACCCTTTGGGTGATGAAAGTGCTTCAAGTATATCGGACATATATTCTTTAGTTGCATTTGACGACATAGTATATAAATATTTATTCATGATAACCCTCCAATATGTTATTCTGATGTGAAGTAATATTGAGTAATCTCCTACTCGCTATTCTATGATAGATATATTATAGAGTTAAATCTGTGATATTTGTCTTTTTAATAGTAAATTGCTCTGGGGAAAAATCTCTAACTTTTCGAACTACCTCATCATTGCGTTTACGCATGTTAAACCACCTATCACGCCAGTGAATAACCAATCTGTTAAGTGGTATGTTCCGATATATTGGAGTTTGAGATTCTCCTTTTAGAAATGCTCTCCAGTTCAAAGCTAAACGAACAGCAAACAACCCTCTTT
>JAUVXS010000042.1 GCA_030603485.1 Dehalococcoidia bacterium | reverse complement strand
GCTTGGGCTCATTAGTATAGCCCTTGGATTGAAAGAACTCTTGTTCCTCAGCGGTGAAGCTGAAGTCAGTCCCACAATCGGCACACTGGATTGATTTGTCCTGAAAACTCATTGGATGACCTCCTTTCTCAAAATTTTTAGCTGGGGTTTGGGTCATCCAATACTTGATATGAATCTAGCAGAATCCTACGAAGCTTGTAATAACCTAAACTTAAACTATTAAATACAGCATACACCAAAACAAACCATTTTGCAAATAGCCTGTTAAAATTGTCAAATCTCGCCGTGGCTCTATTCTAGTTCTACATCTACCTCTACCTCAAGCGCTAAGAGTCTTTTCCCTAGCCATGGATAACAGAGTTAATAATACTATATATTGTTTACTGCAGGGACGTTGCAATTGGCTCTAAACATTCCAAAACCCATCCTATTGCCCGATGGCGACTATGTCACTATAATATTCAAGTAAAACTAGACTATGTTGTACATATTTACTACTCGAAGTGCTGGTAATTAACATGCGAAGGCGTTTCTCATTTGTTATCTACATAGCCATTGCATTTGTGGCGCTGTCCGCAATTGCATATTTCATTCATTACCTCATTTTTCGTGATATTCACCATATATTTATCTATATGGTCGGTGATCTTGCCTTTCTGCCCCTCGAGGTTCTATTAGTGGTGGTTATCATCGAGCGCCTCCTGGCCCGCCGGGAGAGGCAAGCTAAACTGGAGAAACTCAATATGGTGATGGGATCTTTTTTCAGCGAACTGGGCAACCACCTCCTTCAAGACCTCCTCAAACATTTCGATAACCGCCTGGAGATTTCCAGGCACCTGAACATTACTGAGAGCTGGACAAAGAAAGATTTCCAAAAAGCTGTCGACTTTGCGCACCACCTCAGAGTTGAGGTTGACTGCCGAAATATAGACCTTGGCGGGCTCAAAGCTTTCCTGGCGCAGAAGCGAGAGTTCCTGCTGACGATGCTCGGGAATCCCAGCTTGCTGGAGAATGACCGTTTTACCGACCTGCTCTGGGCAGTTACCCACCTGGATGAAGAGCTTGAGGTAAGACCATCGCTTATTGATCTTCCTGATAAGGACCTGGAGCACCTTGCTGGTGATATCCGAAGACTGTATGACCACCTAGCCAGCGAATGGTTAGACTATGCTCAGCACTTGAAATCGAAGTATCCCTTCCTTTTCTCGCTAGTCCTGAGAACGCATCCGTTCCAGGAATATCAGTCCCCCATAATAACCTGATAGGGCCGCGGAATTCCAGGGACACCATACTAATCAGGCTTGCTACACATCAGGTATTATGTCCCGAAATACCACTCATCTTTTCCATACCTCAGGGTGCAGGACATTTTTCTCAGGCAAGAGTATAATCTCAGGATAAAATCCATATCTAAGGTGAGAGGAGATTGCTATGTCTAACGTTTATGAGAGACTTCGTGAAAGACTGGATATGTTTCCCCAGGGATTCCCTAAAACTGAAAGTGGTGTGGAGCTGGAGATACTACAGCATCTCTTTGCTCCAAATGAGGCCGAGATAATGTTGCACTTGCGACCCTTTCCAGAAAAGGTAGCGGCTATAGCAGAGAGGGCAGGGAAGGATAAGACTGAACTAGGAGAAACTCTGTACGGGATGTCGAGAAGGGGGTTAATATGGCGTTATAAAGCGCCTGACGACGAGCTTTATTACTTCCTGATACCCTGGGTAGTCGGAATCTGGGAGCACCAGTTGAATAACCTGACCCAGGAAAATATCAAACTTTACGAGAAGTATTTCGAAGAAGGAATGATGCCTTTGCAGCGAAACCGAAAAGTAGGGGGATTTCGTGTCATCCCTGTTGAGCAAGAGATAGAAGGGAGCACCGAGATTCAGCCCTACGAAAGGGTGTCACAGATTATCGAATCACAAACCAGGTTTGCCGTTGCCGACTGCATTTGCCGGAAAGAAAGTAGAATGGCTGGAAAGGGGTGTGACAAGCTACTGGAGGCTTGTATGAGTTTCGGGGCAGCAGCGGATTTCTACATTGAAAATGGACTCGGCCGGGAAATTTCAAAGGAGGAGGCCAAGAAGATACTGCTGAAAGCCGAGGAGGATGGCCTGATTCATTGCTCCACAAACAGCGCGGGCAACAAGACGTTCATATGCAACTGCTGTGGCTGCTGTTGTAAGTCCTTAGCACTTGTCACAAAATACGGTAATCCGAAAGCCGTAGTAAGGTCAAACTACTATGCCACAAAAGACCAGGAGACCTGTACCAACTGCGGTACCTGCGTGGAGCGATGCCAGGTAAATGGCATCCGAAGTGAAAATGACCATACCATCATCGACAGGGATAGCTGCATTGGCTGTGGGCTCTGTGCATCTACGTGTCCCACAGGGTCAATCACTATGGTCCGCAAATCACCTCAAGAAGCTTCTCCTATTTTCTCCAGGGGTAAGGAAATGTTGCAGGCGATGGGAAAGGAAATGGGTAAGGTATATCCTTTCGAATAGAATTAGAGACCTGCTGCGAATAGATTGGTACCGAATTCCCCCTTTGGTAATCTGGCTCAGAGGACGCCGAATTCCAGGGACACCATACCAATTAGGCCCGCTACAAATCAAGTATTATGTCCCCAGAATACAGGGATAAATTCGATCCCGCTCTGGCTTAAGCTCTTTTTCCCTCTTTAAGGCTTAAAAAGTCCGAGTTATATTCCTCAATTAGCCCGGCATCAGCAAATTTGTTTATCGTTATTGCTCAATTGCGGCAGTGCCGGACTCGTTGGCAGGTGTGCGCCGACTGAGCACTCCGCCAGTAATGGCGAGGGCGCCGGGAAGCAGCATAAGGCCGGTCAGTGCCATAAGCACCCCTCCAGCCACACCCCATTTGAGCCCGGATTCGCCTCTTTTCGTCTTTCTCCAAGCGATGGCGGCCAGAACCCATCCGGGGAGTCCGAGAAATACAACCAACATATTAAGCAAGTCGAACCACAAAAAATCAGGCCCTATTGGAGGGATCCCTCTATTAGTAACCACACCTGCGACAAACATCACGGCCCATGCTAACCACATTATCCACCCCAGAATCAAGCTGAGCAGCAATACCGGACTACCTTTTTTTGCTTCTGTCAGTTTCTTCCCCCGAAACCTATCCCACAGGAAGCCGGTCAGTGCGCCAAAGACCAGAGCGGATATAATGCCGGCCAATGCCAGACTAATCGATGACAGGTGAAGCGTTGTACCGTAAAGAGTCCAAGTGTAGCCATCGATAGGCCACCCCGGGGTTTTGTAAATAGTCTCAACTACAGCGACTATGCAGAGGAACAACGAGAGCACCATTCCTTTCACAATGCTGCTGACGCTGGGCAGGAAATTATAGAGGGCAGCGAAAACCGCCCCGAATATGATTCCGCGGAGTATATATTTAGAGAACAATTCAGACAACAAGAAGTGCACGATCGAGGGATCCGTTAAATCTCTCCATGTGAATAGGGTGAGTTCGGTTCCGGGTGGAAAGTGCAGGAGGACGGCGGGGAAATGGTAATGAATTTCCCCAAGTATCGCACAGATAACTATGTAGACGATTCCAGTGATTACGCCGGCTTTGATCCCCCGTCCGAAATCAGCCAATTATCTCACCTCACTATACATTCGACAAAGCGACTTAAATAGATACTGCAATGAACTAAATTTGTGGCCCGCCTGATTGTGCTGTCAATCGTTAATTTTTCACATGCGAACATTATACCAGAATTCCCCCCTCTCTCTAACTCTCTCCCGCCAGGGAAGAGAGGATTATGATTTATGCAGTTAACTATAGTTTCGCCGTGCTTGCTTCCACTAGCGATTTTCGCCTATTATGACGTGCTTTATCGCCTACTGCAGCACACTACGTCGCCTAATTAGTAACAACATGACGAAACGTGTAGTCTAGAACTACTCAAGAATTGGATATGTAATAGAATTCAAGTCGGGTAAAGTGGGCGGTACTGGACGACAGACAGAACTTTGTGCTATTGTTCAACTTCAGTGTATAGTCGAACCAAAATCGCAGGATTTGTTTACCTAGATTACATAGGTTATCCACAATCAAGAGTGACCCAAGCCCGTAGTATCTTGGCGCTGCTAATTTCATGAGATAGTGTGCAGAAAAGACAGCTCGATGGAGGATAAAGAATGAAAACGAAGAAAAGAGAGCACAGATCGGCTTCGCTAGCTGAATCCCAACCTGCGGACCCAATCAGCAGAACCTTTGCCCAAGACCTGTTCGATGGTGTTGCCCCCTCATACGACACTTGGGCGCAAGTGCTGACTTTCTTTCAGTACCTTCCTTGGCGCAGGTTCTTGGTCTCGCAAATGGCTTTTCGGCCGGGAAACCTTGTGCTTGACGTATGTACCGGTACAGCCGGTGTTGCCATGGAGATTGCCCACCACAATAACGGCCGAATCGTGGGGCTTGATGCTAGCCAGTTGATGCTGCAAGCTGGCGTCCGCGCCATCGAGAAGCAAAACCTGGACGGCAGAGTCCAACTTATCCAGGGCCGCGCTGAGCATTTACCCTTCCCTGATGAGACGTTCGACACGGTTGTCTTCACCTACCTGTTGCGTTATGTCCAAGACCCTGATGCAACAATACGGGAGCTGTCTCGCGTACTGAAACCAGGCGGGGAATTGCTCTCGCTTGAGTTCGGCATTCCAGAAACCTCTTGGATACAAGCTCTATGGCTAATCTACAACAAGGTTGTCATGCCAGTAATGACCATCCCCATTTCACGAGGTTGGCATCGTGTTGGCTGTTTCTTAGGTCCGAGTATCTCAGACTTTTGTCAGCGGTATCCTGTTCATCGCATCGCTGCAATATGGCGTGAAAACGGAATTCCGCTGGTAGAAACGAGACGCCTGTTTAAAGGTGTAGCCATTGTGATGTGGGGAACGAAAGGAACATAGAGACCGATAGCCAGCCGTAGTAATTACCTTATGGTGGACTTTCTCTGTTCGAATACGACCTTCACAGTTGTCTTTAGCCAGTAATTTATTAGTCTCGCCCTGCCTTCTTCCATCAGCGAATTTTCCCCTCTTTAAGGCTCAAAAAGTCCGAGTTATATTCCTCAATTAGCCCGGCATCGGCAAAGCTGAAGTATCTATTCTCGCCTATTATGATGTGGTCCAGGACCTTAATCTGCATAATATTTGCGGCGAAGACTAAATCCTGGGTTATTTGTTTATCATTATCGCTGGGTTGAGGATTCCCAGCCGGGTGGTTGTGGACAAATATCAAGGCTACAGCATTATATTTGACGGCGCCCTGGATAATTTCCCGGGGATAAATAGCACTGGCGTTTAATGTCCCTTCAAAAAGGTCTTCAATCTCGACAACTCGATTTTGGGAATCAAGGAACATCACTTTGAAGACTTCTTTTTTGAGGTCTCGCATAGAATGGTACAGGTAATCGAAGACCTCCCTGGAGGACCGGCTGTAGGGTTTATCGAGGACTTGTTCCTTAAGAAACTCTCTGGCTACATCCTGCATAAATTTGATGACAAAGGCATTGTGGTCAGTAATCCCTTTGATTTTCCGCAATTCCTCGGGAGGAGCTTCCAGAACACCTCTCAGGGTCTTGAACCTGTTTATGGCTTCTTTGGCCTGCGGTTTACAATCCTTGCGAGTCGTCCCCAGTGTCAGTATTAGCTCCACAATTTCATAGTCGAGGAACGCTGCCAGCCCCGATTGATTGAACCTTTCCCGTAGTCTTTCCCTATGCCCTTCCCGGCTTTTAGCTTCCATGCTTCTGGTCTTCCTAATTATAGGTTAGTTTTCCACAAGTTCCCTTTCGAATTAGGGCTCTCCTTCGTAACTCCCCTTGCCCCTCTTATCTTAAGAGGGGAACTTCTATCTTAAGGGGGGAATTTTGGGAAGACTTTCCTGTTAGTCCCTAATTATATATTTTAACTATGGTTATGGGAATATTTATCCTCGTTCAGCACCTTAGTGACACTTCTCTTTTGTCATTGCTAGGAGCCCCGATTCATAGGGGCGACGAAGCAATCTCTAAACGGGGGGGGGGCTGAGTCCAACCATAGCAGTCTCCAGCTTCGCAATAACACGAAAGGTTATTTCACAATGTTACAAACATATAAAGTTTCACCCATCTATCTGAACTAGCTCAATGTGTTACGTTCCCCGCTTTATCAGTGGCGGCTGGCCCATGACCCAGGCCCTCGCAAAAATCAGAAGAGAGGCTATTTAGAAATGTAGTTGCCCAATTCATTGGGTGATCGGGCCTGATAAATCAGGCAACTACAAAACATTTGAGGTGAAAGGCTTCCAAAATGCCCAAAAATGAACGGAAAAGCAAAATTAAACAGCCTAAGAAGATTCTTGCGGGTGGAAAATAGTCGCAAGACTTTTTGGAGTTGATTTGGGTTTGCTACCGCGGTTTTCAAGTAACAATATTTATGCCACTTATTAATCCAGGATTGCCACCACCCGGCTCCAGCCGCCACTGCCGCCAACTATCTTGATGGGGAAACAGGCAATCTTGAAACCAAAGGGCCGCGATAATCTATCCAGATTGGCCAGCTTCTCGATATGGCAGTACTCTTTTTCAATACCGGCATAGTGACCACCCCAAATAATGCTTTTATCCCCTGTTTTTTGAACCTCTTCTCTTATTGCCCAGAAAGGTCTGTCCCACCCCCAGGCATCTGTCCCCATTACTCTGATACCCTGCCCAATCAACCACAGGGTTGACTCCCTGGTCATACCACACCCAGCCTCCATATACTCAGGCGTACCCCAGTACTTGTCCGCTCCGGTCTGAATAAGAACAATGTCACCCGGCTTCAATGTATAATCAATTGCCTTGAGGGCTGCCTTGAGGTTATCAACAGTGACGGCACTACCTCTCGGTTTATGCCGCATGTCCAGGACCACCCCATCACCGTAGAACCATTCCAGCGGCATCTCGTCAATAGTCCTGGCTTTCTTTCCCTCCGATACAGGAGAGTAATGCCAGGGGGCATCAACATGAGTGCCGGCATGAGTGCTGAGAGTTAAAGTGTCCACCGCCCAGCCCAATCCCTGAGGAAGGTCATCTTTACCGCACCCAAAGGTTTGTCGCATGCCAGCCGCACCATCTTCGTGCGGAATATGGGTTACTTCTACCGCCTGTCCCTGTCCGGGAACAGCCTCCATAGGTACGCCCAGGTCTATTATCTTCATGTCTTTTATCTCACCTCCTTACTTCAGTATTAGGCTGTTTAATTTTGCTCTAGCCTTGGACTTAGACTTGCCTTTGCTATCGCCGAGATTCTTCATCTACAAATTTTGTAGTGCGACCCTTTAGGGTCGTGCAGCACGAGGCTAAAGCCTCGCACTACATTTTCAAACACCCTCTCAGGATTCTTACAATGTTGGTGTATTCTAGCACCTGACTGACCTCCCATAAAACCTGGTGCCCAGGAGAGTGCCTGAGCAAATTTGACAGGTACTACACACGCGGCTATAGTAGTGAAGAAAGCTACCCACTCTCACCTGGAATACAACATACTTACACAGGAGGCCATAATGAAAGAAGAAGGCATTGAGCGAGTCGCGGTTATCGGTGCCGGGCTAATGGGCTTCGGGGTTGCCGTGGAGTTCGCCAGGTTCGGCTATCAAGTCAGCATGTACAATACGAGAGAAGAAACCAGCAAGCGAGCCATGCAGCAGGCCAGGGAAGCGTTTGACTTGATGGCAAAGGCTGAACTGATTACCCACGATGAGGCTCTAGCAGCCTATGCCCGACTACGGCCTACCACCGATATCGCTAATGCGGCAACAGGCACCGACTTTGTCCATGAATCCATACTTGAGCTACTGGCCCTGAAGCAAGAAACCTTCGCCAGGCTTGATGAGCTATGTCCGCCGCCTGTAATACTGGCCACCAATACCTCCACCCTCAGGGTTACCGACATTGCCTCAGCAACCAAACATCCGGAGCGTGTCGTAGCAACGCACTACTTCCAGCCACCTCACTTCATCCCCCTGGTAGAGGTGGTCGGAGGACAAAAGACGGCCAGGAAAGTTGTAGAGAAGGCGGCAAGAATGCTGCGAGGGATGCGTAAGAAAGTGGTGGTTATTGACGTTGACCTCCCGAGATTTGTTGCCAATAGCATCCAATTCGCTATAGCGCGGCAAATTCAGTCCCTGATAGACCACGGTATATGCAGCCCCCAAACCATGGATGATGTTATCTCCTTCGGATTCGGTCGCCGTATGGCTTACACTGCTTACTTCAAGCGGTTGGACTTGATCGGGCTGGACTTCAGTTACCGTATGGCAAAAGACCACGGCATAGAGCCGTGGAAACCTATCGCGGAACACGTGGAGAAAGGCGAACTGGGAATGAAAAGTGGCAAAGGATTCTACGACTGGCCCGGCGACACCGCTGAACAACTTAAGTACCGAGTAAATACCGAGTTAATTCGGTTGATGAAGCAGGATATGGAAGCGGGGCTAATCTAGATAGAGAAGCTATTAATTCTCGCTTGCAGGCAACAAACGTCGTACGACTGCAACAGAAGTGCTGCTATAATACTGAGGTAATGAATTTAGCCCGGCAAATAGAGCAATATCTCCCTCCCCAACTCCTGGAGCTGGTCAAGGGTATCAGCGGACAGGCTGCCGAGCGGGGAGAAAGGGTGTATCTCGTCGGTGGTATAGTACGAGACCTGCTTTTAGGTTATCCCAATTTCGACTTCGACCTGGTAGTCGAGGGCGATGCCGTGAAACTAGCTCAACAAGTGGCCGAAACCACTAAGGCAAAGTTGCTTTCCCATCGCCGCTTTGGCACCGCTAAGCTCAGATATGAGAATTTCACCCTGGATATGGCTACAGCACGAAGAGAAACCTATGCCCAACCGGGGGCACTGCCTACAGTCACCCCGGGCACCCTCAAGGATGACCTCATCCGTAGAGATTTCTCTATCAATGCTATGGCGATATCCCTCACTTCAAACGACTACGGAGAGTTAATCGATCCTTATCAAGGCGCAAGCAACCTCGATTGCCGTCTCATTCGTATTCTACATCCCGGAAGCTTCAGAGACGATGCCACCAGAATTATACGGGGCGTCCGTTATGAACAGCGGTATGGTTTTGAGTTCGAAGCACAAACTGCCCGGCTACTTGAACGGGACATTCCTATGCTGGATACAATAAGCGGCGACCGTATCAGGCACGAGCTGGAACTAATTTTTGAGGAAAAACAACCGGAATTTGCTATCAAGCGGCTTGGCGAGTTAGGAATGCTGCCAAGAATAAGCCCTTTCCTCAAAAGTGATGGCTGGCTAGCTGAGAAATTTGACAGGACGCGCCGGCTAAAGAAGCCCAGCCAATTGCCCTTGCTCTATTTCTGTCTTCTTGTTTATTCGTCCGACGAAAAGGAAATTGAGCAATTTCTGGCTCGTCTTAACATATCGGCAAAATTATCCCGAGCGATGCGCGATATGCTCCGCCTCAAGACCAGGCTTCCACTCTTGGACAAGTCTGCCCTGAAACCCAGTGAGATTTATTATATGCTCCGGGAATATGACCCTGTGGCGATACAGGCAAATGCCATAGCTTCAGACTCCCCAATAGTGCACCACCACCTCCAACTATTTCTCACGAAACTGCGTTATGTAAGACCTTCGCTCGACGGGGAAGAACTAAAAGGACTGGGCATCTCCGCCGGACCGGAGATGGGAAAGGTCCTCCAGACATTGCATAAGGCAAAATTAGATGGAGAGGTTCGCACCAGGGCAGACGAAAAGAAACTAGCCCTCTCCTTAAAAACGCTTAACTTCAATACTGACCCTTAACCTTCCTGGGAGTGACTGGAGCAGCACATCCAGACCCTATCGGGGGCAACCTAAGGGACATTCAGAACAACAGAGGCTACTGTTACAGGACTCTTTATCGCTGAAGTTACAGTGGTGGAAGGGGCAAAAGACGCAAAAACGCCTCGCCGAGGTAGCAAGCCAAAAGATACTTGGGAAATTTCCCTCCCCAGCAAGGCAAGAGAAACTTCCACAACGGTAGTTTAGAAACTCCGGCCAGGAGCCCGGCTACGTCAAAAGGCAATATGGGTTGGAGAGAGATGAGGAAAATGCCCCAAGGGCCATGCCGCTCCATCCAGCCTGCAAGCCTTTCATAGCCCGGTGTGTTCTCAGCTATTATGATTCTCTTTCCCCAGTAGCCGGCATAATAAGCAGTTATTTCCCCCAAGGCACCGGCTACGCTGGCTACCAAAGCTATCAGGACAGGATTCCAGTACTTTGCTGCTGCTATCATTATAGAAACATGTAATGCCACTGGAACCAGGATGGATGCGTTGGATGCCAGGGTGACTCCGAAGACAAGTAAATAAGCTGAGGTGGCATATCTTTCTATCGGGATATTAAAATAAGTCATTAAGTATCGAATCAAATAGGCAAAGCCGAAACTAAGACAAGTGAGAATGACAAGGTAAAGTGCCATCTTAAGCCACTTCTTTTGCTTCAGCTTTTCCATTGCCATTAAATTACCTGGCCCGGCGGGTCTTTAGACCCACAGCTACGCCCCGATTCTATCAGGGTGGAAAAGAAGATGCCAGGTAGCACTCCAATTCTTGATTTCTCAGGCATGAAAACAGCTCACCAGCTTTTCCTTTCCCTGAGAAAAAAGTAAAAAGACATGGTCCGGAGCCTGCCAGATAAACTCCGGGGGCTCCGGCTTCTTCCATGGTCTTCCGATATTTATCCAGCCCGGGGAAGAAATCAAAGGCTACCTTTTCGAAGACATTAAACATAAGACCATGGTCAATCGCTTTCCCTTGTCGCAAAGATGACAGGGCTGCCTGAACAAACTGGCCTTCGGTGAAATAGGTAGTATCTAATCTATTATACATTTGCTTTGTTTTGTCCAAGATTTCAGGTAATGGCGGTACCAGTAACACAAAGCAGGTTGAAGTAAAGGATGGTAGCGGGGTTACTTCTTCTCCCTTCCCCTCTACCAGAGCCGTGCCCTTATGTAGAAAAAAGGGGACATCCGAGCCCAGATTAGATGCTAAATGGACCAGCTCAGAAAGCGGCAAACCCAGTCCCCAGAGCTTATTTAGAGCCAAGAGAGCGGCAGCGGCGTCGCTGCTGCCACCCCCCAATCCCATACCCCAGGGTATTCGCTTGTGAAGTTCGATTCGTGCCCCCAGAGTACACTTCGTGCTCTCCTTAAGCAGGGTGGCCGCCTTTGTTACCAGGTTATCGCGTCTTAATCTGGGTTCATCACATTCAAAGCATACTTCCTTATCTAACTGAAAATTGAGGACATCGCATAAGTCTATGGATTGAACAATACTGGAGATTCGGTGATAATCATTATCCTTGCCCAGTACCTCGAGGACAAGGTTTATTTTGGCCGGAGCATAGACAGTCAACATTATCTTTTTGTAAAGGGAGCAAAGGTTTTCCATAGCTCCCTCCACTCCTCCAGACTAAGAGTCTCAGCCCGCCGTTTAGCTTCTATTCCAGCTTTCTCCAGTAATGAAGCAACCTGGCTGGGCGGCATCTCCAAAGAGTGAGCCAGGGAGTTGCGAAGCTGCTTACGAGGGGCGCTGAAACCATGCATAACTATATCAAAGAAACCGGCGACATCGGATACCTCGATAGGCGGCCGGGAGTAAACATCCAGGCGTAGAATAACCGAATCCACCTTCGGCGGGGGATAAAAACTTGCCGCTGGCACATAGGATATAATCGCAGGCTTGCTATAAAACTGCATCTTAACACTGAGCAAGCTCATCTTACCAGGGGCGGCAGCAATAGCTTCACCAACTTCTTTCTGTACCATTACTACCATTTCTGAAGGCCTGGGCTCTCCTTCTAGAAAATGGCGCAATACCGGTGAAGTAATGTAGTAAGGAAGATTGGCTATAACCTTATAACCCCGGGCAGTTTCGGAGGCGGGTAAATTATTCTGTAGAAGCTGTCTCGGGGTAACCTTAAGTATATCAGCATGGATAATTCTCACATCAGGAAAGGCGGCTAATCGCTTTTTTAGCAGGGCAACTAATCTGGCATCAAGTTCAACAGCAATGACCCTGGCTCCTCGCTTGGCCAACCCCTCAGTTAGTATGCCCGGGCCCGGACCTATCTCAACTACAATGTCCCCAGGGCGAAGTTCGGCAGCAGATAGAATACGCTCTAATACAGCTTC
>JAUVXS010000104.1 GCA_030603485.1 Dehalococcoidia bacterium | reverse complement strand
CTCGGGCAGGAATGTCAAGATCTGGCGTATTGCACTTTCTGACGGACTATTACCATTGCGACCAAGAATCCGTCCGTTGCCATGCTAAAATAACTTCTGAGAGATGGTACTTGACGGCAATGTGTAGCCCAGTCGGTGAATTTGGAGAGGAGGATACTATGAAAGGGTTAGGCAATATTGCCTGAAATAAACGTGGAGGTGAAAGGAATGGAGCAAAAAGAGCACGAGAAACTTATAGGGCAAGCCATAAGATTAGTTGATTTAGCTGATTATCAAGATGGTTCCGTGGTGAGTCGAACAATCATTGATAAAAAGACGGGTACAGTTACCTTTTTCGCCTTTGACGAAGGACAGGGCTTAAGCGAGCATACGGCGCCATTTGATGCCCTGGTTTATCTCCTTGATGGTGAAGCAGAAATTGTTATCTCGGGCAAAGCTATTCGCCTGAAACAAGGTGAGATGGTCATAATGCCGGCTAATCAACCACATGCTCTGAAAGCAATGAGGAATTTCAAGATGATTTTGACAATGATACGGTCTTGATACTTGATACGGGAAGAAAGAATCAAGATAGCAACATTACTTAACAGAGTAAAAACGGGAGCTTCCTAATCCGACACGGTTATGTAATCTTTTATCTTTTCAAGTGTCGCTGGGCCAATTCCGCTGACCTTAAGCAAGTCCTCGATTCTTTTGAAAGGACCGTGTTCGTTGCGGTAGTCCACAATAGCTTGAGCTTTCACCTCTCCTATCCCGGGCAGGGCTTCGAGAAGCCAGGGTTCGGCCCGGTTTATGTCTATCTTCTGGGGAAATTGCTCTTCCCCTTCCCGTGGAACATAAATTTCAATATGGCTGAGGTCGGCATCGGGTTCAACGCTAGCATCCAGAAGAAGAGCCTGTATGGTATCGCCTTCTTGCCAGGGATAGATGCCGCGATTAGCGACAGCCCCGCTGATGTAGACCTCCCCGCTCAGCTCTGGAGGCTCTGTTTGAGATAGAACGATTTCCACAGGTTGGCTTCTGCTGTGCTGCACCGCCAGCATGATGCCGCCAGCTATTGCGGCGATAACCAGGAAAACAGTTGCGAATAAGTAAAATCTATCGGCTCGGCTCATGGCATAGCTCCTTTCTCAATAAATAGCGCTCCACATAATATTCTACAATAAAACCTCCTTCCTTCCACTACATTTCAAGAGCCTCTTCCTTTAGTAAATTCAGTTTAGTCTTAAATCAGTTTCTGATATTGCACTCCTCTTGACTTCACTATAAGCCTGTATATACAATCTGGTAGCAAAACTTATTGTTCAAGTAAAGGAGGACAAATGGATATGTGGTTGTCGCTTTTTTGGGGCTCACCTATTGGCCTTGGCATTTTTCTTGTGTGCGTGGGTGGCATGATCTACCTAATCGCTAAAGCTGACGAGATAAAGAAGCGCACAGAGGCATTTGCTAAGGAAAAAGGACTGGAGAAGAAAAAGGAATAACTGCGGTCGGCTAGCGACTCGAATCGTCATTGCTGGCCCTTCGTTTTTGTCTTTCCGAGCCACTTCCTTTTTTGTCATTGCGAGCACCTGAAAAGTGCGTGGCAATCTCTAGGATTGCTTCGTCACTAGGCTCCTTGCAATGACAGGATGAGGTGTCATTCTGAGCTACCTCTCTTTCGTCATTGCGAGCGAACTGTGGCAATCTCTGGGACACTGGTCGTTTGTCGGGAAGTGTATCATAAATTGCCCGCCCTGTATCCCGGTGCTAAAATTGCTTTATGGTCAAAGGTTCCGGCGTGATAACCGTTAATCGCAAAGCTCGCTACGACTATCATATCCAGGAGAGCTTCGAGGCTGGTATTGTTCTCAAAGGTTCCGAGATTAAATCCATCAGGGCAGGCAAGGTAAATCTGAGTGATGCCTATGCCAGGCCGGAAAATGGTGAACTGTGGCTCTATAATAGCCATATTGCTTCTTATGATGCTGCCAGCTATAACACTCATGAGCCAATCAGACCTCGGAAGCTTCTTCTGCATAGAAGAGAGATTGATGACCTTGCCGGCAAGGTCATGCAGAAGGGTTTGACTTTAGTGCCCTTGAAGCTGTATATTAAACATGGGGTGGCTAAGGTAGAACTGGGGGTGGCCAAAGGGAAGAAAGTTTACGATAAAAGGGAGGCTATCGCCCGGCGGGACGCAGCAAGGGAGATGGAGCGGGCGCTGAAGTATAGAAGGAGGTGACGGGAAAGCAGGCTGGAACATGGGGGCGCGTGGGTTCGACAGGGGGAGGCCTACAGAATTGCAGGCTGAGGTGCCACTAACCTCATAAAACAAGTGGCAAAAATAACTGGCGAACCTGTTTACGCTTAATGGTTCACATCTAACCTGAGCTCTCCTCGAAGCTTGGGAGTAGGTGTCAGAAAAAATCGAGGTGCTCCAATCCTGATGCCGATAGGGGTTGGCTAAGAAGCATTGGCTGGTCTAGCTGGATTCGGTCAGCAGATGAAAGCTAGATAAGACAAAAGGAGCTGACTAAGCTTGTAGGATATTCTGGCAACCTTCTTTTGGACGGGGAGTTCAACTCTCCCCCGCCTCCACCATTGACAATAATTAGAGACGCCAGCGTTCTTTGCATAAATAGGATTTAGGTGAGATGCAAATGGTGGCATGTTTACTGCCAAAGGAACATAAAATAAACTAGATGCAACGCCCAGTAGAGGATATAAACTTTCATAGTGAATAGTAAACCATCCAGGAATTCCAAATCATACAAAACTGCTGCTACACTCTTTGCAATTAGTGGGCTCATCTTCATTATAGTAAGTGTAATTAGCGGTAAAATCGGAGTTTATCTGCCGATTGGAATCGCGTTAACCATTCTTAGTATTGGTTTTTGGCAACGTAGCAAGAAGCTCACAAGCAATGAACACAAAGACTCTTCTAAATAGCAACTCAAGCTTTAGCTAACTTAACTTACGCAATCCACCGCACTGCATAATTTGATATCTACTGGGCTCTTTGGGCTCATAAGCTGAAGGTGGCAGCATCAAATCTGACTCTTGTTTTAACTATTGCGAAAGAGCTTGATTAAGCTGCTCCAGAAACATATCTCTGTTGGCTGGTGATATAATCCAACCCAAGCCTTTCTTAGGAACTATTTCCACGATAGTATGTGTTGAAGTGGCAAAACGGTTCCCCCAATAAACAAAAACCTTGCGAACTGAAACCGTCCTTACAGTCTGTATGTTAGAAAACGGGATATTTATAGCTAATGGTCCACCTAACACTATTCTTACCCTGTCCTGATATATCTGAAATAGCCGTGGCAGAATTGCTTTAAACAATAGAGCATCAAAAAGCGTTACCCCAAACATTACCAAAGCTGCTTCACTATCCTGGGAAATGAAAATTATCCCTAATATCAAAGTAAGGGCTAATACACCGCCCAGTATGAGTTTGAGCCATAGATCATATTTTGGCGTATCCTCGTAGATCAAAATGTTGGTTATCCTTCCTTATCTTCATCGTTTTCCTATGCTCCGAGCTGTAAAAGCCAAGAGCACGAATCCCAATACATTGAGGCAAGCAAACGTAATAGTAACACCCCTACCCCAGTCGGTAACAAACTCATTCACTAGAAGACCAATAGTTCCTATGCCCAATAAGATAAAAGCAATTAACTTAGCAGCTTCCTTCATATAAATACCTCCGAGTTATGTAACACTTATAGTCATACTCGTAATCTAATTTCCTCTTTCGTAACGTTTTCTACCATGATGTTAATTCCAGCTATTCTTATTGCACTTTGGCTTCCAGGAACGAATAGCTCCCCTTCCACATTTTAACACGACATAGGAGAGGGGAGGAAAATCTAACCAGGTTTTCAGATATAACAAAAGCCCCTGCGGTTTTAGAATGTAGACAGAAAGTGGAAAAGAAGCTTTAAATTTGTTCTATATGTAGGTATAATTTATCTGAACACCACTGCCAAGGCCCTTCTTTGGCGTAGAATGCGGAGAATTGACTTCGGTGTGATGTAGTTGGGGCCTCCCCCGCCTCCACCAAGTAGTAGTAACAACGCTAGCCCTTTTTGTTTAATGAATTAAGGGTATTGACAAATCAAAGGAAATAATGTTAGAATTATTCGCACAGGAACAACATATAACCGTAGGTGAACCATACACTGTATTGTAGGTTCGGAAGGTTGAAGAGATGAAACAAGGGCACTAGAACCGCTGGTTAAGACGGCGGTGGCCAGTGCCTTCTTTATTCTAGCTTGAGTAAATGATTTAAGGGAGGTGATACCAATGAGAGGTAAGTGGAATTAGTATTATAGCTTGGATAGGATGGTGCTGAGATAACTTCATTAGGGAGTTCTAAGACTTAATTTAGTTGAAAGGAGGCGAATTATGGCTATGAAGCGTGAAAGATTATCCCCCGAGTCAAAAGAATATGAGTTACTTATTAGAGCAAAAGATGCTAATAGGCTATTGATAAGATCAAAACCTAACGTTATAGGTCTGGATGTAGGTCTAAGAGTAAAAGGTGGAAAGGTTACGAAAGAAAAAGTCGTAAAAGTATATGTCTCCAAAAAAATAGAAAAGGAGTTTCTCTCAGAAACTGATTTAATTCCATCAACTGTCGAAATAGATGGTAAGCAAGTGTCTGTAGACGTTGAAGAGGGTAAAATTGATCGAATCCATAGATTTGATTTGCGGGTTAGACCTTTAATTGGTGGCCCTAGCATCAGTCCACATAACGTGTGGTATTCCGGTACTCTCGGAGTCTGTGTAACGTTAAATGATAATAACACCTATATCCTCAGTAATAATCATGTATTAGCAGA
This sequence comes from Dehalococcoidia bacterium, assembly GCA_030603485.1. Lineage (GTDB taxonomy): Bacteria > Chloroflexota > Dehalococcoidia > GIF9 > AB-539-J10 > RBG-13-51-36. The sequence continues at coordinate 1,349 of JAUVXS010000104.1, read as the reverse complement.
TTCCAATCAGCTCGCGATGGGTACTAACATTATTCAACCTAGCCAAGCAGACGGAGGCCATCCTGTCAATGATGTTGTCGCTTCATTAAGTGATTTTGTGCCACTAGAGTTTGGATCTAGAACGATAACAATACCGACACCATTTGGCCCTATGACAATAACTATACGTAATACAAATTATGTGGATGCTGCTATTGCACAAGTAAATGATGATTTTAATGGTGCAAATAGAGAGATTCACTGGGTTGGATATCCTAAATATTATCACGATACTTCTTGGAATTTTATTAAGCGCTTGTCATTGATAGGAAGGCGTGTTTGTAAAATGGGAAGAACATCACATTACACTGTGGGGCAGATTATATCTGTTTCATATGATGCGTGGATTAGTGGGTATCCCGGTGGTCAAAATGCTTGGTTTGAAGATCAAGTTAGAATTAAGGGGCTACACGGAAGATTTTCAGCACCAGGAGATTCTGGCTCGCTTGTTGTAGATGCTGAAACTAACGAGCCAGTAGGACTTCTTTTTTCTGGTGGAGGAGATTATACCAATGCGAATCCCATTGATAAGGTTATTAGTGAGTTAAATATACCCCAAATATAATTCTTTGGTTAACTTGTCACTCTAATGCACGTGGAAACCGCCCGGTTGAGCTTGCATCTTAGGCCAACTGCAATCCCTTCAGAGTCTCCAAATATCCCTGGCTCAAATGAGATGTAATGGCTCGGTGGTTGACATATTTTACTGGTCAAAGCTAGTGAAACGCTACCGCCAAAGCCCGCCTTCCTCTTAGATTATTCAAAATTCTTTTGGATGGGGAGTTCAGCTTTCCCCCGCCTCCAGTCTGAAAACACTAAGAGGCGCTAGCTTTTCACTGCTGGCGCTTTTTCATTTAGAGGTTATGCAAATTGGACGAAACCCCGATCTCCCCGTCCATTTGGTAAACCTCGTCAGATTTTTCCGTTAATGAGACAAAATGGACTCCCGTTACTTAGATGAAGAATGATCCAATTGTGTATTGCAGTGGCCACCATCGCAGAAGGGCTTGTTGGAACTTCTACCACAGCGGCAAAGAGTAATTCTATTACGAATCTCGTAGATGGTACCATTAGCTGATTCAATAGGAATACCGCCACGCACCCAGATTGGACCCTGCACGCCTTCTTGAGGATCTTCGACCAAAGCGATAGACAGTTCAAATTTGGGTTCAATTTTGTTGCCGTTTTTATCCCATACTACCAAGCGACCTGATGGGCAGTTTCCAGCCTCTTCAATGGCAATATCCTTAGCCTCCGGTGTATTTGGTTTTTGGACAAGATCCCAGATCCCTCCAGCGCGTTCGCAAAAA
>JAUVXS010000036.1 GCA_030603485.1 Dehalococcoidia bacterium | reverse complement strand
TATGCCCCTCCCCCCGCCCACGTCATTTGTTGTATCCTCATCTCCAAATTCACTCATCTACTTGCTTCTTCACCCGCTATTTGCGCCGCTACTTGCGCCGCTACCTGTGTTATTTCTGCTCAATAAGCCCTTCACCGTTAGGCGATGAGTCGGGCAATTGATTACCCGACCCTCTAGCTGCTGTGATTGACTGGATCAACGGATATGCCAGGTAATATGGCGAAGAGATTATAACATAGACTCTCCCAAATTTGCTGAGCCCTGGATTACAGGTTAACGTCTCCTAACCGGAGATGCTAACCGATTTCTCGAGGTGACATTTTTGCTTCAACGTTTTGGAGACCTTTTATCTCAAACCAGCACCTCGCCTTGACTGTGGAGGGAACAGTGATATAACATAGGCGACAAGCCGTAATTCGGAAAAGATAGACGGAATTAAAAGTAAAATAAAGAAAGGAGATTAATGAAATGGAAGAAGTAGTTATTGTCAGCTATCTGAGGACGCCCTTTTCCAGGTCGCGGCCGCGGGAACCGGAGAGGGACGTGTTCAACAGCCTGAGAATGGACGACCTGGCTGGCAGGCTGGTCACAGAAATGATACGGCAAACCAAAATAAACCCTGCGGAAATCGGCGACGTAATCACAGGAACGGCGATGCCGCTACTCGAGCAATGGCTCTATGGGGGGAAGGCAATCAACTTCCTGGCCAGGCTGCCGTTCAATGTCCCGGCCCAGGGGATTGACCGCCAGTGCGCCTCGTCGATGTCCACGGTGCACCAGGGAGCTATGGAAATCATGCTGGGGTACTCCGATATCGTCATCTCCTGCGGAATCGAGCACATGACCCACATCCCGGCCCTGGGAGGTGGCGGGGCGACTCAGGTACCGATACAACCCAACCCCAGATTCTTTACCGAAGAGTACAAAGACTACGACCTGATGACCGCCATGAACATGGGCCTGACTGCGGAGAAGTTACTCTCAGAGACCACCTTCACCCGGGAGGACATGGACAGATGGGCGCTGAAAAGCCATCAGATGGCGGCAAAGGCCGTCGAAGAAGGGTATTTCAAGGAGGAGATATTGCCAATTGAGGCAGTGCAGGCGGACGGGACAAAGAGGGTCATTGACCATGACGTAAGCATCAGGGGCGATACCTCGATGGAGGCTCTTGCCCAGTTGCAGCCTTCCTTCAAGCCGGATGGGGCGATTACCGCAGGCAACTCCTCTCCGCTCAACGCCGGTGCCAGTGCCATAATGCTGATGTCGAAGAAAAAGGCACAGAAGTACAATCTCAAGCCCCTGGCCAAGGTAATATCCATGGGGTGGGCTGGCGTTGACCCGACAGTGATGGGAAAAGGCCCGGTCCCGGCCAGCCGCAAAGCTCTGGCACATGCCGGCCTCGAAGCGAAGGACATCGATTTCTGGGAGATCAACGAAGCATTCGTCATCGTGGCGCTCTATGCCATGAAAGAACTGGGCATCGACCCCAACAAAGTCAACGTCAAGGGTGGTGCTACTGCCATCGGACACCCGTTGGGAGCCAGCGGCACCAGGCTGGTTGGCACCTGCGCCAGAATACTCAACGTTGAAGGTGGAAAATACGGCCTGGCCAATGCCTGCATTGGTGGCGGCCAGGGCGCTGCTACCATACTGGAGCGGGAATAAAAGAGTCACCTCTATTCTTCTCTTCCACATTCATTTGCAGGGGCGGGGCTTGTCCCCGCCCGCTTTTCGTCATTGCGAGCCCCTCACTTTTTTGTCATTGCGAGCGAAGCGTGGCAATCTCCAAGATTGCTTCGGCACTATCGTGCCTCGTAACGACGGTAGTTACTTAATAAATTGGGCAAACTACATTTTTTAAACAGCCTCAATATGGTAGAATAATTCCAACAACTTAGATTTAGTGCGGGAGATATGTATAAGAAGAAGAAAGTGGCTGCCTTGAAGCATCGCCAGCGCCGAGAGAAGCTCAAGGAAAAGAAGAAAGCCCAGCCTTCAGCGAAGGAATAATGAAAAGAGCCCTCCTGTTGACTGGCAAGCCGGGCACAGGTAAAACTGCTCTCATCAAAGAAGCCCTGGCCAGGACAAAAGTCAAGAGGGGCGGCTTTTATACTGAGGAGATACGGACTGGGGGAATAAGGCAAGGGTTCAGGATTGTTACCCTTGATGGTCAGGAGGCGATATTAGCCCATGTCAGCATCTCCAGCCCCTACCAGGTAAGCAAATACAAGGTGGACACAGATAACCTGAACAGAGTTGGAGTTTCTGTTCTGCGCCAGGCGCTGAAGGAAACCGATTTGATAGTTATCGATGAGATTGGCAAGATGGAGCTTCTGTCGCCCCAGTTCAAGGAAGCCGTGACGCAAGCAATAAACAGTGGCAAGAAAGTTTTGGGCACTATTATGCTCAACCCCCATCCCTTTGCCGACGAAATCAAACGCCATCCTGAAGTCGAAACGCTCCTGGTAACCAGAGATAACCGCACTGAGGTAATGGGGAAAGTCCTAAACTGGCTAACGGAAGGGGTGAACTGAGGCTCCTGCTGCCTGCCGCTGAACGCTACGCTATCTTCGTGGATAGCTTTCTGTTAACGTGATACTTAATCATCGCATATATCAACAAATTTCCATTCATACAAGTGGAATCTGATAAGAAAAGTTAAGATAATGCATCTTGACCGCCATAGACGCAGAGATATAAAATGAAATGCTCGCCAAGGATTTTCGGCCCTTTCAGTGGCCAGTACTAATGAGCCTTTAAAAACATAATATTGTTCCGATGACATAGGGGGTACTGAACCACCACCTGTATATGGTCACTTGGGTGGCGGGGAGCCAATAGTGAAACCGACCTGGAAATGGTCGGTTTTTTATTTTGAAGGGAGGTGATAACTTCCATACATGAAGGCATTGAAAGTTCCCAGGTTTCTTCATATTGAAAGCCGGACTGTCAGATATACTCTCTGCACCCTGTTTTGCATAATAGTTGCAGACGGCCTGATAAGCCAGTTTCTGGTGACAGGTGGATACGGATCAGAGGTGAACCCATTGCTGATGTCTTGGGTGGGAGGGGAGTCGTTTCTGGCTATAAAGATATCAGGTGCGTTTTTGGCCACGTTGCTTCTATGGATTAAGTATAATGCCGACCCCAGACTCGTAAATACGGTCGCGGTGGTAGCTCTGGGATTTTATACAGCCATTGTTTACTGGAACCTGTTTGTATTTCTTTTTACTGCTTACCAACCTGTCTGAACAAGGGCACCGAGATCACACAATCGTCAGAAAAGTGTAATCCCCTTTCGAGGATTAAGCTCTTTCCGGTGTAGGCCTAATTGGTATGGTGTCCCTGGAATTCAACGGGCTAGGTGCCGACGAAATCAAACGCCATCCTGAATTCGAAACGCTTCTGGTCACCAGAGATAACCGCACCGAGGTAATGAAGAAAGTCTTAAACTGGCTAACGGAAGGGGCGAACTGAGGCCCCCATTCAGAAGGCAGCCACTATTTTAGATATTATCAGCGAGTAGTCTGTGGTGTCCCTGGAATTCGATTTTGACCTGGAGGAGGTTTATTCCGTTTGTACCAGGGTATAGATACCTCCTTGCCGGTCAAGGATATACAGGTTACCTGCCAGGTCTTCACCGAAGGAGGTAATACTCAGTCCGGATTCAGCTAATAGTATGTTCTCAGTTACGACATTGCCATCGTAAGCTAGAGCCCAGATATTTCCAGAACAATAGTCGCCGTATACGTAATAACCCTGTAAAGAAGGTATCTGGTCTCGCCGATACACATAGCCCCCGGTGACCGAGCACCCCTGTGAGTGATCATACTCAACTATGGGTAGTATTAGGCCAGACTGATTACAGCCAGTAGCCGGAGAGTAGCAGTGGGAACCTTCCATTATGTTCCAGCCATAATTAGCACCTTTGGCAATGATATCTATTTCCTCCCACAGGTTTTGCCCGACATCGCCAGCCCATAATAGTCCGGTTTCTAAATCAAATGAAAAACGCCAGGGGTTTCGCAGGCCGAATGCCCATATCTCTGCCCGGGCACCTTCAGTACCCACAAATGGATTATCGGCAGGTATTTCATAATCCCCGGGTGCTGATAACCCGCTTACATCAATACGTAGAATTGAGCCCAGGACTGTACCCAGGTTTTGTCCATTGCCTTGAGGGTCACCGCTGCCCCCACCGTCGCCTAAAGCAATATAAAGGTACCCGTCTGGACCGAAGGCAAGCTGCCCGGCGTTATGGTTGCTAAAGGGTTGCTCAACTTCCATGATAATAACTTCACTTTCTGGGTCGGCTACATCCGTATCCTCCTCGTCAAGGCTGAAGCGAGACAATACCGAGCGACTAGGATCGGCAGCTGAGTAATAAACATAAAAATAGCCGTTTCCCTGGTAATCGGGGTCGAAGGCAAGTCCAAGCAAGCCTTCCTCGTTACCTCCCCTGTTAACCCGGTCTGTAATATCTAGAAACATATCCGCCTGCTGCGAATTGTTAGCAGAAAAAGCATAGATGACTCCTCTCTGTTCGGTAATAAATATCAGGCCGCTCGTATCATCTGGCTGAACCAGGTTGGTCATTTCCTGGAAAGACAGGTCGGGAAATACCCGTTCGACTTGAATACTGCCGGCAGGTGGGGTGGGTTCTGAATCACAAGCCAACAAACTTATCAGCGCGACAACTCCGACCGCAAGCAATATTATTCTTGCGTGATGAACAATCTTTTTCATGGCTTTATAACCTTGTATGCTAACAAATTAAATACCCCTTTATCTATGGATTGTCAATTAACCGATACGTAAAGTAGCTTATTCTATGCCTTCAACGCCCCTAATTGTGCACGCCCATCTTAATTTTAAGTCGTTATCGATGGAATAGTTATAATACCAGACGGTAAAACATAACAAAACTATGACATTTTGGGTTTACCGTCTCAGCTTTAGTCAGGGATGGGACAACGCTGAACAGCCCCTGGTACTGTTGTTCACTCCAAAGTCCTATTGACTCCCGGATAATCGTTTTGTAAGATTGAAAACTGGTTACCAGAGCTTTTGTTTGCACACATTTGAAAGACATAAATGCATTGAAAGTCCCAAAATATTTTCATATTGAAAGTCGAAGCGTCAGGTACATTCTCTACGCTCTATTTTGCGTAATAGTTGCGGACGGACTGATAACCCAGTTTTTGGTGACAGGTGGACACGGATCAGAATTGAATCCCTTCCTGAGAGCCTGGGTAGGCCATGGGTGGTTTCTGGTTATAAAGGTGTCAGGTGCGTTTTTAGCCACGTTACTTTTATGGATTAACTATAATAAGAAACCCAGACTCGTATATACAATCGCGGTGGTATTTCTAGTATTTTATACAGTCATCGTTTTCTGGAACTTGTTTGTATGCTTCCTTACTACTTAATCAACCTATCTGAACAAGGGCACCAAGATCACACAATCGTCAGAAAAGTGTAATCCCCTTTCGAGGATTAAGCTCTTTCCGGCATAGGCCTAATCCTTCACAAGGTGAAGGATGGTGTCCCTGGAATTGGGAACTTGCCTGACTTCGTTGACCTGTCTTCTCTCATAATGTTAGGATATTGAAAAGTCTTGAGTGATTTTTAACTTGGCGGTATACCTGGGATATCGTACTGATTTGTAGCAGTTCTGATCGGTATGGTGTCCCAGGAATTTGCATTGTGATGATAAAGAGAATAAGTGGATCATCAAATGGGACAACCAGATAAGGAAGTAGCACATAGCATGTACTGTATTCTCGTTGAGAGCTTGGAAAGCCACTACAGCGAGATAATCAAGTTCCTGGCTATTCTAATTCCCAGCCTGACGGGGTACGGAGTAATACTATATCAGTACACTTTAGCAGATACTAACAAACTGACAATTCCTCTCTTAATGGTTACGATTATAGTAATCATAATGCAGATGTGGGGTGCTTGGTCCGCACTCGCCATGAGTTATCGCTTCAGGTACCTTCAGTTTGCGGTCAGCAAGATCGAGAGGCACTTCCGAGTGGAGACTTTGCTCCCTGAGAGATTCCAGGCTAGCCGGATCGAAAGTCCTAGAGACAGAATGCTCTTACGAATAGCACCAGAGATTCTGCGGGTTCATGTCTTCATCTTCATAGCGGTCGTTCTTGTAGTGTCGATCGCGTCCAGCGTGATCTTGCATGAAGCGGGATACAGTATGATTTTAGTAGTGACGGGCGCTGTCGTTGTCGGCTGGACGATATATTTGGGAGCATTTTTATATCCGAACAAGTACAATAACCTGTTCAGAGATACCAAGACTGAACGCAATAACGCGGATAGTAACGGTAGACAAACCGTGTAGTCGGAACAAGTAATGATCTGATAGTTGCAGGGTATGACAGGTTCAACAGAAAAAGCTAAACGAGATAGGGGAAAAAGATACCTGCTCATTCTTCCATGCTCGAAAAAGAAGAGGGACATTGCTGCTGCACCAGCAATAGAACTGTACAATGGTCCCTTTTACCAAATCTTAAGGAAGTATAGACTGCCAAACCTTGACGTTCTTATATTGTCTGCAAAATACGGATTGATTCCGGCCAGCAAAACAATTTCTGCTTACGATCAAAAAATGACTAATCAGAGAGCGTTGGAACTTTCTGGCAATGTACGAAGGGAACTGGATAACGTAATCACAAAGTGCCAGTATAAACACATATTGGTAAATCTAGGCAAGACTTACATGGAGGCATTCTGTGCCTGTAACGATGTTCTTGATCAATGTGACACATCCTACGTAACAGGACCAATCGGAAAAAGATTGCATCAACTTAAGGATTGGCTTATCCATCTCCAAGAAGAGGTTAATTATGATTAGCTGGAATGATTTTGAGAACGCTGTAGTGAGTCACCTCGATAGAGATATTAGAAGGGGCCGAGACCCAGACCAGCACGATTGTATCAGTGCGCAGCTAGACCAATCATTATTTATAGCTGCAGGGCCTGGAAGTGGTAAGAGTACAGTTATTGCTTTAAGGATACTAAAACTCATTTTCGTTGATAATATAGATCCTTTAAACATTTTGGTGACGACTTTCACTCGAAAAGCGGCTGCTGAACTAAGATCTAGAATATTGGGTTGGGGAGATCAACTCAGACAAGTTTTCATGGCACAACCCACTTACTCTCACCTTGTCAGCCGACTAGAAAGATTGAATCTTAACAATATCACGTCAGGAACACTCGATAGCATTACAGAAGAAATCTTAGGAGAATATCGACAGCCAGGGACGCCACCGCCCGTTGTTATTGAAAGTTTTGTCTCTAATGCACTTATGACACGGGTTGGGCTTTTTATCCACGGCCGACACAATGATCAGGATCTCAAAGATTATGTTGCAGACCTGAGAGGAAGTCGTTGGGGTCTGGGTCTATCCGAAATTAGTGCCACTTTGCTTGAAATTAAAGACAGATTTTACCACGACCAGATAGACAGGACTCGATTTGTGAACGCATCCAGTCATCAGGCCATACCAACAGTATGTGATGCGATACATGATTATGAGCAAGAATTACAGGACAGACTCTTCTTTGATTTCGCTCGATTGGAACAAGAGTTTTTAAACCAACTAATGTCCGGAGGATTAGCTAGATTTCTTGAAGGAATAAAATTTGTATTGGTTGATGAATACCAAGATACTAACTTGCTACAGGAACAAATCTACTTTTTTATGGCAAGAGCAGCCTTAGGGAATAGAGGGAGTATTACCATAGTCGGCGATGATGATCAGTCGCTCTATCGCTTTCGCGGAGCAACGGTTGACCTTTTTCAGGCGTTTCAGAGGAGAATTAATAGTCAATCGAACATAAACCCTAGACCCGCGTATCTTTCACGAAACTATAGATCTACTCCATTAATTGTTGGCTTCTGCAATGGATTTATTACATTGGATACTCAGTATCAGACCGCTAGAGTTCAGAATAAACCCCCAATTACCCCCATGCGAAACCAACCGTACACAGATTATCCGATCTTGGGGATGTTTAGGAACGACGTTAGTACGCTTGCCGCTGATCTCACCCAGTTCATACACAGAGTGATCCAAGGTGGTGGATATCAGTTTCGTGATAACAATCGGGACCAATATGTTATCAGAATTGACCCTCAAGGTGGTAGTCCTGCAGATGTTGCTTTACTATTTAGTTCACCCCGTGAGTTTGACACTTCAGGGGACCCGAGGCTACCTCGTCTCTTGCGAGACGGACTGGATCAGTTGTCTCCCAGTATTAGGGTTTTCAATCCAAGAGGTCAAAACCTAGAGGCAATACCAGAGGTGCAAGAACTCTGCGGATTAATATTGGAATGCACTGATCCCGGCAATGGTGTGCAAGACAACACGAATCTACCACAAGTTGTGGCAGATGTATTTGATAGTTGGCGTAGGAGGGCAATAAGCCTGATACCTAATAATCCCAGGCCAACAAATCCGACGAGTCTCAGACGATTTGTAGATTCTTGGCAAAGGAGAGCACCCCTGGGAGGGAGAACATGGCAGAAAAGGGAGGTACCTTTGATCGATTTAGTGTATAAATTGATTACATGGATACCTGCTATGCAAGATGACATAGAAGGTTTGGTATATCTTGAAGCAATAACACGTACTATTAATCAAGCATCTCTATTTGGCAATTTTGCTGGTCAGATAATTGTTGATCCAAGGAACCAGCGCTTAGAAGACGCTTCCATCAGAGAAGCTCTGTGGAATATTTTCGCGCCGTTAGCAACAGGTGTGATAGAAATCGATGAGGACCTTCTTGAAACTTTGCCCTCTGATAGGGTGAATATAATGTCTATCCACCAATCAAAGGGATTGGAGTTTCCGTTGGTCATTGTAGATGTAGGTTCAGAATTCAGGACTAAGCATTGGAAACAAGCATTCAAACGATTTCCACGATTAAACCCCAGTGGAAGTGTAGACACTTTAAAAAGCATAAACCTGGAGGATGTATTAAGACAATTTTCACAAATGGGAGCGCCAACTAGGCCGCCATTAGATAGAGCATTCGATGATTTAACAAGGTTATATTTTGAAGCCTATAGTAGGGCTAAGGATGTTTTATTGTTAGTTGGGTTGAATAGTGTAAGGGATGAGATTCCCAATGTAGCCACAGGATGGGACAGAGACGGAAATTGGCATTGGGCAAGGGGTTTGCGAAATCTAGTTCATATTTAGGAGATGTAAAAATGCACATATCCAAAAGAGATCGGCCATACAGAATTCCAGAGTATAACCTAACGGGCGACTTGTTAGCGTATCTGACATGTGGCCTTCAATACAGATATCAGAATCGTGGATCTTTGCCACCATCCACACCAGTTCAATTGTGGTTTGGGGAATTCATTCATGGTGTAATGGAGGAGGCTTATCTTGAATGGGATCAAGACCCATCTAGAAGGAGATTCCCATGGAGTTGGGACCCCGAAATAAGAGAAATTGAGATACGGATAAACGAAAGATTGAAAGCAAGAGGTTTGAATTCTCCCCCATGGAACTTCTGTGAACACGATTCCTCCCATACTCAGCAGGGGTTATGTCCGGATGCAAATCATCCACATAAACTGATTGCAAGTCAGAGAACCGAGACAGCAATTAACACCTGGGGCCAACACTTGTTTCCACTAATACAAGAGGCTGAAGTAAGATTGGAAGGAATCCGAAATATGCCGAATTATCAACAAGGTGTTAGTAGATGCAATTACTACGGTATAACTGGGGTTATCGACGTGATAAGTTCTGTGAATCTTCAAAACGCCCCTTCCGGTAATTTGATTTTGCATTATTTGCATCAGAATCCACAATTGCAGCAAGTAATAGACAACCTAAGCTCGGCAGAGTACGAAATCATTATCGATTACAAAGGCATGAGAAGACCACCAACAAATGACCCGAATTGGCAACATCATGAATGGCAAGTACTTACTTATGCTTGGCTCCGTTCTCAACAACCACAGTCTAATCCTATTGTTGCCGGTATCATTTTTTATCTCAACGAACTAGCTTTGTCTCGAGAAGATATGGAACTATTAAAGCAAGATGTGTCAAATAATCAGACCGATGTTATGCCACAAGGGTTGAATTTGACTGCCATCCAAAATTGGAGAAGAAGAACAGATCCCCCCCCACTTTCCCTCCCATTCAGAGAACAGAGATCAGTTAAAATCATGCCTGTTACAGACTCTCTTCTAGATTATTCTTTAGATCGATTTGACAACGTTGTATCGGATATCGAGACCTGTGTACTCTCCGAAACGAGGAGAGGTACTATTGTCCACTCTTGGAATCCCAATGCTGTTGAACGAAACTGCACCGCATGTGACTTTAAAACATTTTGTCCTAATCCACATCCGAGGGCAACTCGTTCTCCAACAGTGCCTTGAGGTATGATTATGAAAATGAAGTATTTTCTTCCAGATTGGGAAGATCGTTTAGACCCTGATTTTGATTTTATAGGTGACGTATACTCAAAAAATCACAAACGGAATCCTTACGAGCACGACGTGTATGCTCACCAACTGTTTAAGCAACCACCTTATGATGGCATCTTGTTCAGTTTAAGTGTATTCCAATCAAAAATAACCCTGGTGAACGGAAATGACGGAGGTTATCGTATAAGAAATATTTCCAATATACGGAAATACCTTAAAATTCCTCGACGCTCCAAAATTGAGGTAATGGGAGACTGCGGAGCCTTTGGATACGTTAATGAAGATAGCCCGCCGCAGCCATTCTACAGTGTGCAGAACGTTGCTAATCTCTATAACAAGTTGGGGTTTGATTACGGCGTATCTGTAGACCATCTTGTTGTCAAGTACGTTGTGGTAAAGGATCCTAAGACAGGCAATAAGGAAAAGAGGTTTCTAACCGAAAACGAGAAGAAGGAACGAGTAAAGTTAACACTAGATAATGCTCGCGAGTTTCTGCGTTATCACAAGCAGCAAGGATTCGAGTTCAAACCAATAGGAGTGGCGCAGGGATATGATGTGAGGACTTATCGAAACTCTGTATCAAGCCTTATCAAGATGGGGTATGATTATATTGGCATAGGGAGCTTGGTGCAACATCAATCATCCTTCATCATACATGTTCTGAAAGCGATCCAACCGCTGATTAAAGGCAGATCTCTTCATCTCTTTGGGGTAATAAGGCCCGAATCTATAAAAGAGTTCGAAAGACTAGGGGTAACAAGCTCGGATAGCGCATCTTTCCTTCGCAAGGCTTGGCTACGCTCAGGACAAAATTACCTTGGACCAAACGGAAACTGGTATACTGCTATAAGAGTTCCACAGTCAGATAATGCAAGGCTGGTGAAAAATGCGACCACGAACGGATATTCAGATCGTTCATTAGCTAGAATGGAAACAAAAGCCTTAAAAGCCTTGAACGACTACGATGCCGGAAAGATGAGTTTAAGGAAGACCCTAAATATTATTCTGAAGTACGATGATCTTCTGATTAGAAGCACAGACGAAGATGGTATGAGGAAGAAATATGAGCGTACGCTTCGTGAAAAACCATGGGAATCCTGCTCATGTGAGATGTGTAAAGAACTCGGAATCCACGTAGTTATATTCCGAGGGTGCAACCGTAATAAGAGAAGAGGCTTTCACAATACCAGAATGTTCTACGAACGACTTGCGGAATTAAGGAGGAAAACTTGATGGCGCTAGTCAGCTTGCGGATAATCTTTTAACAAGAAGGAGACGTGCAAAGATTAAATGAGTGAAATTGCCGTAATTGTGCTATGGATATTAGCGACACTAGCCATAACATCTCTATCCGGTGTGATTGGGAAAAGGTACGGTGTTGAGTACATTATTGCTATTATGGCTGCGCTAGTAGTGATTGCAAACATTATTGCTGGGAAAATTGTTGTTTTTGGCCCTTTTGTTGTACCAGCAGCTGTAATAGTTTATGCATCAACTTTTTTAATAACTGATATCTTATCTGAAAAATGGGGCAAACGAGAGGCGAGAAAAGCTGTATGGGCAGGGTTTTATGCAAATATAGTATTGGTTGTGGCAATATATATTGCTGTAAATTGGACAGCAGCACCCTTCGCTTTAGATTTCTCTGAGAGCTTCAATTCTGTATTAGGTATTGTCCCAAGAGTTACCTTGGCTTCAATGGTTGCTTATTTAATTAGTCAAAATCATGACATCTTTGCATTTCATTGGTGGAAAGATCGAACTCAAGGTAAACATCTTTGGCTTAGAAATATTGCTTCAACAATGGTTTCACAAGCTGTAGATACAGGCATATTTATTACTATAGCGTTCTATGGGGTAATGGATATTGTCCCGCTCCTTATTGGTCAATATGTGGTTAAATTGATTATTGCAGTATTGGATACTCCCTTTATTTATTTCATTTCTTGGCTTATGGATAAAATAACAGTACGTTCAGAATAAAATACATTCAAAAAGATGTGAGAGTGATAAATTGTCATAATATATTTCCTCTTGCTACCGTGCCATATTTTGGTAACAATCAGCCATATTGTTACATTACATTCTCGCTTAATTGGAAAGCAGCCGCTATCTATCTCTGCGGCTCGATAATCACTTTTAGAGAGTCTTGAGCCCGGGCGACAAGCTGGAATCCCAGGCCTGTTTCCGCCAGCCCCAGCCGAGATTGCGAAGCCTGTTCTGAGCATAAGCGAGGAATCCTGCTGAGAGATTGCCGCGTCCCGATAAATCGGGACTCGCAATGACAAAGAGAAGGGGCAGCTTTTTCTTATTGTGACAACAACGTTGCCAGCTTCTGGAGCACCTCCGAGATAGTTTCGGTGGGCAAGGTGCATATCAATTCCGCATTTCGAGCGCCCCAATCTAAACTCTTGGCCTGATCAGATAGGATTGCCCCCGCTACTGGTAACCCCGCCGGAATAAGAACTTCGAATGGATAACTCTTGATTTGACTGGTAACAGGACAAAAGATAGCCAGCCCCACCTTACCGTTATAGCTTTGCGGTGAGATTACTACGGCGGGACGACGTCCCGCTTCTTCGTGGCCCGCTTGCGGATTCAGGGTTATCCACACCACATCCCC
>JAUVXS010000011.1 GCA_030603485.1 Dehalococcoidia bacterium | reverse complement strand
TCGTAGCACGAAAGACTGAGGTTACCCGCCGAACCAAAGTTACCTGGCCATGTTGATTGGTGAGCGTCTTCTCAACAACGACAAAGATAAGGTGACCGGAGCGTCCTTCTCTTTCGTAAGTATCGATCAATTTCTCGTGTGAGGTGAGGGTGTCTCCGGGTCTAATCGGAGCTAAGAGATGGAAATCGTCTCCAGCATTCATGCCGACCCATCCAGGAGGCATTGGTATATTTGTTGATGAGACTGTTCGTGCATCGCCGGCTTTCACGTTGCGTAAGGAGGTAGCCCCGCCATAGAAGGTCGGTGGGGCGATAATTCCTTCGTGTTTGGTCGTTCTGGCATAGTCGTCGTCACAATAAAGTGGGTCAGGATTCATAAGGGAATCAGCGAAGAACTTAATCGCCCCTTTATCAATGGAGTACACAATCGGTTCTGATTCAGTTCCGATGTACTTACTTAGGTGTTCTAGTAACTCACTCATTTGAAGAGCCTCCACGAGTGTTGATAGTGCAGGGGGCGGGTTTCGCAGCCACAATTCTTCTCAGAAGGATGACCATTTTCAGGACCGTCACCATAGGCTACTCGGTCACCCCTGACGCGTTTAAATTCTATCTCAAAACAGCTCGTGAGACAACTATCCATCGTGCTATAACTAGAATTGAACAATCCATCGCATTGTTCAAGATGTTCTCATGAGACCATTAAGTCGCAGGTATGGTGAAATGAAGATAAGTTTATGGTGTCTACGATGTTTTATCTGTGGGTTGGGACGGAGAGCATGTTTTGCTCTAGCGGAATTATTGTGGACCCTGCGGAGTTGCTCTACGCCAGCTAGTATAAGTAAAGTTAATTGCCCTCATCGCATGGCCTTTCACTTTTCACCATCCTGACGTTTGGCTTCAGGAGTGGAGGGCAAAGCGTACTGGATCAGCCGTTCCATTAAATTGGCATGGCTCTCGTCATCATTTCTTGCCATTTCCTCTACATTCGCTCCGGGATTGAGATACTTAAATATCTCGTATCTTAGCGTATCGTGCAGCCTGACAAAGGTATGCTTGTCCTCATTTGATAGTGGCGACGTGATCTTCTGGATAAACTCCCAGCCTGCCCGAATTGCCGGTTTAAGGGCGTTCTCCGCCTTGCTGGTGATAGACACATTTACTACCCTGCGGTCACTCCTGTCTCCTACCCTTCTGACCAGACCAGCTTTGACCATGCGGTCGACTATCATACTGACGGCGTTCGTGCTGCGTCCTAACCACCGAGCTATGTCAGTTGGCCTTGCAGTACCACCGATGTGTTTTATAGCCGCAAGCACTGCATACTGCTCCATAGTAAGATTGTATTCACCATATATCTGGTCCTCACACATCTTAAGCAGGGCGCGGGTTCGGTGCGACGCGTACCATAATCTCAAAACTAGATTCCCGTCTTCGAAATTTGTCGTCATATTCAACCTCTCTTGATTATTTCATGGGAGCTTTGCTCGTTTGTAAAAAGTGCCATTATAACAGTTTCTATTATTTACAACAAATAAACATGACTCAATAATAGCTTTCCCCGATCCATGCAGTCCCGCATTGTCTTAATCATGATTCATTCAAAAGGTGCTAAATCAAATTTAAGTTAAATTAAGGTCCTCTTACATACTTGCTCTTGTGACCAAACATTTACTCATTTTGTTGCATGCTTATACAATCGGGCATTTTGTTACCCAATACGATATCCTACTGATTTTGTCCGATTTCTATTTGTATTAACAAACCATGGAAGAGGATTAGACTCTAACTCTCGTTCAAGTCCTTTACCAGCGCGTCTATCTTCTCCTGATTCCACCCTATGTAACCTGCCACTTGCTGGATGGTCATCCCCATCGCCATGGAGAGCTGTGAATCATCTACTGGCTGTCCTGTGTGCTTCGCAATGATTTCCTTAGCTTTAGGGTTTGCACTCAAGACCTCTGAAATCGTAGAGTTAGCTGTAACTGCCATACTGAACCTCCTTTCAGTTCTATACGAACAATAAAACGTCCTCTAAAAATTGTCAATAGCGGTAGAATGTGACTACCCTGGCAATACGACACCCTACTGATTTTGTTCGGTTTAGTTCAAGCATTCCTACTATGATGTTGGGTCACCAACAAGTTAGTAACTTGTTGAGTAACAATCACTTGTTTTGTTCAGTAAGTCACATTGGCCTTTTTAATTAGTTAGTCACAGTCCATCAGATTGTGACCTGATGATCAGCCGTTTCGTGACCTCAGATCTTGTTCCCTATGCTCGCTCGCCTGTCACATAACCAGCTCGTGTGTGAAAAACATCGTCGGACGTACAGACGCTCTATCCTTTTCTTGTGGGTGGCGTCCCCAGTAAACTCATCAAGCTGTTGATTGTCTTAATCTTCATCAGCCGCGTCATCCTGACACCTGTAGCTGTCGCCAACAACTCGAATTCAAGAAGAACAAGTTCAGTGGCCACTTCCCACGCCTTGTCGTCGTCAGGTTCATGGCCCAAGGCACACCTTCGCAGTCTTATGCTATTAAGAGGAGCTAAGCCCAAGGTTATCCCAGAAGCCTTAGGACATTCCAGCGTGGCGTTTACAATGGCCGTATATTCTCATATAATAGAGGGTATGCAGTCAGATGCTATGGCGTTACTGGCCGAAGTTTTACCCGTAGCTAAAAATGGCATATCTCAAAAAAACGCCAAAAGCAACCATAATGTTAAGTAAAAACTAAAATTTAGCTTTAGTCCCTGTAGCTCAGCTGGACAGAGCGGCTGCCTTCTAATTCCAAGCTAGATGTCCCAAAGAGTGCCTTTACGTATAAAATGGAACCTTTGTGCCAATCACCAAAACCCGATTTTGTTCGTAGAGTCCCATTATGTCCCGACCCGTCCCAAAGATTTTAACGTCAATTTAACGTCAATTTTTAAGGTATGATTTGAACTGGAGGGGCTAAAACCGCAACCGTTTTCTTACCTGTCTCGCATCTGTAAGGTCTTTTGCTACTTTCTTGATTTCGCGTCTGGCTTCGTCCATCCGTGATAATATGTCATCATCCAGGGACTCAGGCACTGGATAGGATTCAGCCGAAACACCCTGGAACTGAGGCCGATACACCCTGAAACTGGGCTGAAACAACCTTGAAACTGGCCTGGAACAACCTGAAACTCGTTGAAACAAACCCCGAAACAGGCTGAAACTAACCCCGAAACTCCTTGAAACTGTTTCAGGGAAGTTTCAGGGAGGTGCGTAGTATATGTCTAAGAAGGGACTGGAGTGGACCCCGAAACAGGTGGAGATTGCGGAATTGTTGCGCGGTGGTGCAGACTCCCAAGCGGTCATGGCTAAAGGCTACAGTAAAACCATGGTGTCAAGGGTGGCAAACGCCATTAAACCCGAGTTGAAACAGCCTGAAAGCAAAACGAGGGACTAAACAAAGTGGCTATTTGTTAACTGAACAATTTCTTTTGACATTATTCGGCCATCGACTTAGACTTTTTGCAAGAGTTGCTTGGATGGTGGGATAGGAAATTAGAATGAGAAAGATAATTGTGGAGGAGCTTATAAGAACTGGAGGTGTCTTCATACTTTTGATGTGGGGCCTTTGGTACCTTCAGAACAAGGGTGTGCTTGCTGCCTCTACCTCAAGTTTGCTTGCCGCTGGTGGTGGAGTCTCAGCGGTTATGTTTTCAGTTTTAGTCGGGGTGAGGAGGAGGACCGGAAAGGAATTTATGCTCAAGCGTGTGCGCTATTTGCTGGTCTTGCTGTGGGGGTTCGGTGTGCCCGTGTTTATCTGGCGTATACTGGAGAGAGAAGTAACTCGAGCTGTCCTTCTTCTCATTGGAATGCTATTCGTGTCCCTACTGCTCTTTGGCGCCAGGAAAAAAATTGGACTGGAATGGTAGTTGAATGATTAATTTTGAATTAGAATGGCGACTTAATAATCGTGATAATCCATATTTGTTTAGGGATACGCTCCTTAAACTTATTCAATCAGAGAACCTTCCTTATCAAGGATTGACCTCTATCGGGAAAGAATGAGAATGCCACCATTCTCCATTAGCTAAAGCGTATAACTCAACATCATGTTTACCTGTGCCGATTCCTGAGATATTAAATATGTTTTCAGGTGAATACCAAAGACGTTCACTAGATTCTTGCACTTCACAGTTCAAAGACGATAAACGCTTACCTGCTATGCATAATTCTACTGTCTCAATTCGCATTTGCCCTGTGGGGCGAAACTCTGCCTCAATACTCAAGACGGGTGTTCCTTTATCAATGCTGACGCCTGCATATTTGCCTTCGCCAGCAATACCGAATTCATGTTTTTGATGGGTAATATAAAGTTCAGGGTGTGGTAAGTTAGCTGTATTTTTCTCCTTGTGCAATTGTGCTTGAAGTTCATCTCTTTGAACTCTTAGTCTGTGGAATGCAATAAACGGGCTGACAATCAATATGATTACTAGGATTAACCACCATCCCCAAGCAGGAATAAGCCATCCAGTGTGATATGACTGTATAATTCCTAAAATATCACCGACTAATACCGCAGCCATAAGAAACCCCCATTTACCAAAAGCTGCGATATATTCTTTGAGGGATTGCCGCATACCTCCATTCTACCACTTCCCCAATAACTATATAGGTTTGACATCTTCTTTATTGAGGGTATAATAATTGTGGGGGTATGGCAGTGTACTGGAGCGGGTCTGGGTGTGCCTTTGGCGGACGACGGAGACACATCGCATCAACTTCGCTACCAAACCAGCTATGCCCCCATTAGACTATAATTGAAATCGGAAGGAGGTGTATTATGGCTGATAACTGCAAATGGACAGGTGCATCAGGTAAGGAATACGTGTATGAAATATTCATAATTGAAAGCCCTTGGAATGATGTACCGGGGAATTATATCTTTGCCAAAGAGTCAAAACCACACATTTGGGAGGCTATATACATAGGTGAGACTGAGCGTTTTAAAGACCGCATTCCAAACCACAATGAATTACCATGTATACAGCGCAACAAAGGTACTCATGTACATGTACACGTCAATTATGATAGCCAAGCGAGATTAACAGAGGAGAAGGATTTACTTGCTAAGTACACCACTCCATGTAATGGCAACTAATCCAAGAGCCCGATATCGGCTAGTTGCCCTATCAACTCAGTCCCCTTTACCATGGCTTGATAGCACAACATTTACCCACTCCTATGGTAAAATCACGTTAAGTTATGTTGAAACTGCACTGTGACCAAGTATCAAACAAAATGGCTTTTCGTTCAGAAGTTAACCTAGTCTAGTCCGAGGTTACCCCATTGGTCCTTGTAGGCTTCCAGGTTCTTCAGAGTAACACACCAGTAATCGCTTTCCCTCTTTATGAGTTTGGCGAGTGCCGATGCACCAACAACGTAAAACTCTGGTGGCAACTTCTTGCTCAGATGGACAAACACAAAAGGCGTCCCCGCGGCTTTAATTTTGTCTGGGTCCGAAACAAAGTATCCTGAGCTCCTCGCAACTCGAGTAGTCTTCACTTGAACGGCAGTGTGTTTGCCGTTTGCCGGATTGTACGCGAAAATATCCACGCCAGGATAGTTCTTCAGAGTTAAACTTGCCACTATTCCATTCATACAGAGACTTCCCGCAACAAAATACTCGCCGCTTAACGCTGTAAGGTTCTTCGAAAGTGATGACATTAACTCTCCTCCTCTTAGCTTGTCCTAAGTTATGATATCATTTCGCTGGCCAATTGCACATTCTGACGAAATGTATAACCTAACAATCGTTCATTGTAGTATACTTGAATGTTAAGCTATTTGATCAAACCTACGACACAATAGTAGTATGATCTTGATGCTGACTCCCTCCTATATTGCGGTGAAGTGTTTTCCCAGCGTCAAGCGAGCGTCTGTGTATCTGGTCGCCTATATAGACACCGGTCTGGGAGACCTGAGCTACCTTGGTGGCAACAGCCAGTAGCTTTACCGGCTGCCAAAGCAACATTCAGCCCTACTAACAGGACGTCGAAAAAGCCAAGAAGTGATTAAAGCGAAGGTATAAGTTCATATTAGGGCGATTACTTGTTGGAAGGAATTTGTTCAAGGTCAAATAGACTAGGCTGCTTTGAGACAGCTTGTTTTAGAACGACTGGTCTTGATTCAGACATACCTGTGGTGCGAGCGGCAGCGCATACCTCTCCCCAACTGGCAAAGTACCTGTCATAATACTCTGTTGGATATTCGCTAAGCTGTAATACTTCTTCTCGACTTGGTAGCCGGCCCAATAAAGTTGCGATACGCTTTACTTCAAGCTGCAGAACCTTTTTGGGAATTACATACCTCTGCTTTGGCATCCTGGGTACGGGACTGTTCTTAGCTGTTAAAGTCCGTTCAGCCTTTCTAAACGGATCGACACCACTCTGAATTTCTAGATGTCGTGTAAGCGCCATATTATGGTAGTCCTCGGAAATCTCAATACCTATATGCTTTCTAGCGAGTTGGGCAGCAGCTAAGGTTGTAGTACCAGCACCATTGAAGCAGTCGACAACTAATTCTCCGGGTCTTGTAAATAGGGAAATAAGACGATACATCAAGTGTGGAGCGAGTTGGCAAGGATGATCAACCCGTCTTGTGTTGTGCTTCAGTCTATGGATGTCCCACCATAGGTCAGTTAGAGGTCCACGGTCATCAATATCCATTTGTTTACGCCTATTTATGCAGTTCAATCTTAAACAAAATCCTTCAGCCAATGGCTCGATAAATTTGTGTGTATGTATTGGCCTTAAGTTATCAAGTATCTCAGGCTCATCGACTAACCCGGGGAGCTGGCGCGGATTACCCTTAGAAAAGCACAGAATCGTATAATGAGATGGCATAATTAGGCGGACAGGAAAGGCTAAAGCGTCCCAAACAATCCAATTCTGGAAGGTTAAGATAGTTTCCATGTAAAGGAAATGGCGAATAGCCCATAAAGGGATATTCAAAACAACGCAAGTTCTTCCAGGACGCAGGATACGTGCTAATTCAGTAATCCATCTGTCACACCAATCGAAATATTGAGTTACAGTCATATCATCGTAATATCCAGTGTACTGTTTACCTAGGTTATAAGGGGGGTCAGCAAAAGCGAAATCTACAGAGTTGTCCGGAATTTGCTTCAACTTTTCAAGACAATCACCAAACATCAATTGATTAGTCTGGGAGTCATCCAGCTGATTAATAACATTTGACCATGTGGAAGGTCCTTTTGATAGAATAGAGCTACGTTCAAGAATCAATTGCCTGCAGTCAAGAACCTTTAGTTCCTCATAGGGATGGACACCGAGCAAATCCGCGAATCTCACTATTACCTCGGTCAAGTCTCCCTCGAGGTCACATGCAATGTCTCTCCAGACGTCTGATATTAATGTGCCGTATTCATGATAAGTATGCTTTTTCCCACCGTAGTCCTTAGTCGTCTTGTCACAAACAGGACAATAAGTGTACTCTATTCTTGTCTTTGCATGTCGTAGAGGCGATTTGTACTTAGTATAGACTAACGCTCCAAAGTGATGTAGTGGTAGACTATCATCGCCATTTGTCTTTACAGTCCTTCGTTTAATGCTTATCCAATGTTGATAACGCATAAACGGAGTCAATACTGTATGTACACGCACAAGGTCAACAATTTCTCCAAATACAATCAAAGTGGCATTAGGGCCAAGCTGAATGGGTAAGTCAGAAAACAATTCGTTAAGTCCACGAAGCCTAAGCCTATATTCATGATGTCCAGAAGGGGGCAGTACTATTAAGCAGGCATCGCTTGACAGGCTTGCTTCAGTAGTCAATTCATACTTGCTTTTTATACTGACATATCTTATATTGAGACGTTTAGCATCTTCTGTCCAATGAGCCATCTTATGCTCCGTAAAACAAAATTCAGATATCGTTGCCCTTAAAATATTCTCTTATAAAGTCAGAAAGGACTTCCAACTCACTTTTAGAGAAAGCGACAATACAGTGGCTGTGGTTACAAAGAGTACGTGTGGCACTAATTCTTTGCATTAAGTTGCCTGCGCCATCAACTACATAAGCGCTTTTGTAGCCTGCTTTATCAACTTGGTCAAAACGGGCCTTAGCTGAGTTGGCCTTACGTTCAATTGTACTGTTGGTGGTAACCTGAAAGCTAACTTCAACACCAACATATTTTTCCTTTGTAGATACGACAATATCGAATTTAGCTGGGGCATCGCTTTCCCGGTCTGTTATTCCCGGCAATTCTCCATTTCTTGTAACTTCAACTCCTTTGAGAGCAAGATTCCTCTCAAGATATTCCTTTACAAAATCTTGAGCAAGTTGTCCTAGCCTATTAGCTTGAGCACCACCGGTGATTCTGCTAACCCAAATATATCGTTGTTTGATAAATTTGGATAGTTCGTCTGGTTTTCCTAGATAGACACCTAGCTCGCACTTCGCGAGTAAATCAGCGGTAGTCTCATTTACAGACGCATTACCATAGATTAGAATTGTTGCAACGTCTTTAAACAAGTCATCGAAAGCTCTCTTCTGGAGTAGCTTTTTACCGCTAATGCCAAGTCTACCGTTATTGAGAGTACCTTCTATAGGTAAAGCAGCGAAAGTATAACTTTGAAGAGAACCATCAAGGACGTAATTTAATTCACGGGTTGGAAAGAAATCATTAAATCGACTGTTTAGTCTCATAAGTTGCTCACCGCCGAAGTCAGCAAGTACTACAATGTGCTTGAGAAACAAATTTGGAGTTAGGTTTGTCAACTCAACTGCTTTGAATAACGAATCTAGGTCAGGGAAGCTAGTGCTGAGAATTGAAATGAATTGGTCTTGGGTTTCTAGAAGCTTGGGTATTATACTAAGGTCGGCCTCTCTCTGTGACAGCTCGGGAGGCCAAAACATTGATGCAAGACTTTGTAGTTCTTCGACTGTTCTATTATATTTTGATTCGGCCATAAACTACGACCTTACTAATCAGGTTACTTAGAGATATTATAGGCCTTTAGAACATATTCTTCCAGAAGAGTTAAATATCAATAGAGAATAACTACAGAATGTCAATTTTAAGACCAGAGAGTGGAGTTAGACTGCCCTATTTAAATATTAGTCTAACGAAGCGAACTGGGAACGTCCTCCGGGACGTAGTGGTGATCCCTCTTATTCTGCTAATCCATTTACTAATCCAACCGGCAAATTCTAATACTATTTTGCGGTATTAAATGGAAAACCAAACAACTCTTTTAGCTTTAAAATAGCACGTGGGAGTGACGTGCGATGAGTCTTAGTTGCCTCTGTAGGTGATGCTTCTTAAACTTTCAAGAAGCTTAACTACGCTTTGTCGGTCCTTAGATGCATAATATGAACCAGTACCGATTGCGGAGTAGATTTTAGCGACAGCTGAGTGGCAATCTTTTAGAAAATCAACTGTGAAGTCGTCGAGATTGAGAGCTAGGATATCGTACGGCGTAGCTTCAGGATTGTTGGCGAGAAGCAAAGATGAGTACATCGCTAAGTGAAATTTGAAGTTGTTGACCTCAAGGGAACTGATTCCCGTAAATGTGCCATTGAGATAAGATTCCATGCGCTTCAGTATTTGAATGCATTTGAGGTATAGAGGCATGGGGTGAGTAGAGTCGAAAATGGTGTAATAGTTAGCATCTTCCTTAAGGAGACTGGAGGGCCTAGCACGTGCGTCATTAGGTCGCTTTAAAAGAATAGCGATGACACTTTGGGCAAGGTAAGTAATTGATATGATCTTAGCAATTGGCCTTCCTTCGTTCTTATAGTAATTCTTTCTGCGGTCGTAGTATTGACCCTCCGACCTCAGGTAATCCTCTATATCGCGTTGTATGTTATCAGTTGCACGTAAGGAAGCAACTTGTATGGCGGTTTGGCTGTTTGTTGCTTTTATTATTCTGTTGCGTGTCTGTTCTTCGTTAGATGTATGGGCAACGCCTATTATTCTAACGAGAATGTTTTTATCGTCATGTCGAGTCGGGTCGATGGAGAAGTAGCTATGTAGTTCATAGGAAGTTTGCAAACCATTCACGATTAGTGGGTTCATGATATTAAGTGTCTTACCACTAAGGGAAACATGTGAGGCGATGATTGTGACACCATTGTTTAACCACCAGAAATCGTCGTCAGTGGGATTAAAGAGGGTATCGCGGATTCCCTTGTTGACTTGAACATTGCCTTGGTAGTCCCGAACATTAGCCTCAAAAATTCTTCGTAGCAATCGGCCGTCCTGTTCGGATATAAAACTGTTGAATTCAGAAAGGTTCACAAGGCATATGAAGCTTTCTTCACCGGATGATATGGGACTCTCAGAAAGTCTCAGGTTAAAGGTTGTCGCAGGTAGTTGTCTCGTTAAAGTGAGAAGGTTAGCAACGTTTATGAAATCAAAAGAGAATGCGGCAGATGAAAACAATCGAAGGACAGTTGCTTTCAATTGTGAGACTAGTCTCTTGACGTTTGGATGGACGTCATCGCCTATCGTGACATACCGAAAATTCACAACTAGGGATGGAAGTCTTGCAGCATATTGAGTATAAGTATCTCTAAATATGGCGGCTAAACGAAGTAAGTCTTCGTTGTAGACGGTGGTAAACTCGGCCAGATTTCTTGAGAGGTCAAAGAGGTCATTAAATGTAGTGTCGAACTTACGTATAGTATCTTCACTAAAACCAGCTTCCATTTTGGATTGGATGACGAAAAGCTCGCTCTTTACATCTCTGCCCAAGTTGCTTGTATCCGTATCATCTTCAATCAAGTTTCCGTTAACGAACGTGTACATAGAGTCGATGCCGCCATCTCCTCCGGCCCCAACTTGACCGGACTGAATCTCGTCATACGAGAGATCGAAGTTTTTTAGAATATGCTCAGCAGTGAAAATCTCGAAATAGGCATTGTCTGACAACTCAGGCGCTTTGGCAGTCTTCTGCTCTGCGAGGACGGCTTTCAATACTATACGGTCGTTTTCAGACATTAGTTTCTACCACTCCCAGTTAAGTCAAAAAATATTAATGAGCTTCACTCTAGCATCGCGATGCTAAAGATATTTTAACACAGTTATATGCCAACATATAGGAGCTTTCCGAATTCCAGGGACACCATACCAACTAGATACACTACAAATTAGGTATTATGCCCTCAGAATACTGTAACAATCGAGAGCAAGGTTCTCAGACTTTAACGCTTAACTACTCGCTTACCGTAAATGTTGGCAGTTGTGGTCAGGTGTAACCACTCGTGGTGTCGGGCCATCGGGTCTCGTCTCAGCAGGATGGAAATTCCACACCAGTCTCAGCCTCCGAAGACCGGTGCTCTTTGCGTTAAACAATACTGACAATCGTTCAACTGGCCCGCTGCTCCTAAATGGAAACCAAATCCCTTATTCCTGAACCCTTTTATCTCTCTCTGCCGCACTCTATGGCGCGTCGCTTGCCGTATGCCTTCTATGCCCCATCTTACCTACTTCCTACTTCCTACTTCCTGCTCCCTACTCTCTGTTACCTGCTCCCAGCTTGCATTCCCGCTCCGCACCCTCGCTCCGCACTTTCGCTCCACTCTCCCGCTCCCTACTTCCTGTTCTGTACTCCATCCTGCATATCCTCACACCACTTATCATATCCTCTATGCTCGGTCCTATTTGCTATTAGTTGTCTTAACTCAAGAAAAGTTAAGGTTTTACCTGGCTCTATAGGTGCCTCATATTCTTCATTATGCCTATCGGATTAACTCAGAACAGGTAGAGACATAATGATTGACTTCTTGTCTATTCTAATAATTTATTTTACAATATTTCTGGTGTTAGGTTTACTAAGTGGCTTGCTGGGTATATCCATAGCTATTGGTATCGCACTGATTACTTGGAGTTTTTATGTCCATGATAGTTGGATTTTAGTTTTACGAATATTAGCTGGTATTAGCTTTGCTACTGGAATGTTTTTCCTTTTCCCTCGTGCCTTGAAGCAAGCACGTCAAGAGGAAAGAGAAAAGGACTTACAAAAACAACCTGTTACACTTATAGGTGTTTCTCCCTCTCCAAAACCTAACTTATTGCATCGCTTTATCTCTTGGTTTAGGGGAGAATAAACTAATTAAGACAGATAGTGAATTTATACTGAGTTAATCCGATAGGCATATTCTTCATAAGGTTTAATGCTCATAGTAGAGAATCTTGCTTTTGGCCGGATAGCACACGTAAAATAGTTTTATAGGACACCCGGGTCCCCCACCGTTCCAGCTCCTGAGCGATTTGCCGGCTACTTAAACCTTGACCACTGAGCTCTTTAATTAGCTCCCCTGGCATTGGCAAGGCTTTTCGCCCGGCCCTAGTCTTGTGGGCCTGGAATGGCGCCAGAGGGCTTGTGTCAGGATTAATAAGGCTGGGACAAAATTCCGCCTGTGATTTTATAGGCTCTGCTGCCTGATGTTCAGGGGTTTTGGGCTCAGAACCGTTCTCAACCAAATAACATGACCAGCTGGAACCGTGGCAATCCGGGCAGTTACTGTGGAATGTCACGTCGGCAGTTACCTGATTACCACACCTAGTGCAAACATAGAGCCATTGCGAATCGTCTACTTCAGTCATTGCTACACCTGTAAAAAAGGAACCTCTTTTAAAGGTTGAATGTTCGCCAACAGTTTGGCTTTGTTCTTCACTAAAAACCCCCGCTTGTTTTTAGCGCACCTTTTTGTCATACCCTTCGCTTTCTTTTCTTTTTGTCCGGGCCTCGCTTGCCAATGGGCTTACCTTCCCGCCGGGCTCGTTCAAGCCCAGCCTTGGTTCGCTCTGAGCGCCTCTGGCTCTCCATCTTGGCAACCCATCCGGTAATGGCGTAAAGAATATCTGCAAGATCCCCTGGCGCCTCGGTCCAGCTCTCTTGATAGCTGATAACCTTGGCACCATATTTCTTCAGCTTATCAACAAGGCTCAAGATCGCCAGGGCGCCTTCCCGGGACAGCCGGTCTAAGGCCCATACCAGCACTACTTCAAATTTACCCTTCCGGGCATCTTCAAATAATTTGGCCAATTCAGCCTGGTGACCAGCCTTCCACGCTGTTTCATTCTCGCTGTAAACCTGGACAATCTCAAAGCCCCGGCGCTCCGCATAGTCCTCAAGCGCCGGTAATTGATTGGCTGCCTCTTGCTGGGTTGTAGATGCACGAAGGTATAGAGCTGCTTTCATTTAATTTCTGTGAATCGTTGTTGGCATTAGGACAAAGTGAGGATCGCCTCGGCGAGCCCATACTACGGGCTGACCAATGTTCAAACTAAAAATAGTTGCCTCTATAGCACACCTGTCGCATAACCAAGCGCCATTGTTTAGCCTAACTATCCCTCTCCTGCCACACTTAATACACTTCTTGTCGCTTTGCATTTATTTCACCTTGAAAGAACGGGCATCGTTTCGGTTGATAAGCACAGGAAAACGTCTCTATGCCTATCCTCAGACGACAAATACCCTCTCCCTTGATACAAGGTGGGGGGGAGGGTATATCACCATCGGTTGGTGGTGTTAATGTGTTAACATCCAGGAAAGGCAACCCTTCAACTACGGGCATAGGCTCACCTGGGGCATAATCAGCGGAGTGATACTTCCGTTGTTCTCGATTAACTAACCAACCTAGCTTGAGGGCCTTTCTAGCTCGCCGTGTGACTTGTACCACACCTATACTGAGATGTTTTGCCAGTGTAGTGTTTGTAATTTGTTCCCCGCCACGCCGATTAATATCAAGTGTAATGACGGCCTCAACTAGCTTTCGTATATCATTGGTGACTCCGATACTGGAATCAATGTACATATCATTAACCAGCTCCCGTACTGTTTCATAATCAGCCAATTCCGCTACAATATGCCCTTCAGCACCGAGTTGTCTTTGGTGATAGCGAATTAAAGCTACCGCTTTGATTAAGGACATTAACCGGGCAAAGTCTCGCAGGATACGAGGCGCGGAAGCCAGTTTAGACATACTCGTTCCCAGTTCCTTCGCGTAAGGTACAATCACCTTTATAGGTGCTTTTAGTTGAAGGTAAGACTGAAATGCCACTAGGCCGGCATCAGGAGATGACAGACCTCTTATCTCCAATCCAGCTTGCATTTCAAGAGCAGCACTTATTTGCTCTTTACTATCGCCAAGCTCTAGTGCGAAAAACCGTGTCATTAATTGGTAACCCAATGACCGGCTACTGGTTGTGATTAAAACAGTCGGTCCAGGTTTATTTACTCGCTCTGTCTTATAATTTCCTGTCACCGGATCGCGAATAGTGACCTCGTAATGTAAATAATGGTCTTGAAGCAGATTGCGGATTGCGGACGCTGCCGGATTGTCTTCTCCGGCAGGCAAACTATCGGCTTCCCCAAACACCAAGGCCTTATGCTCAAGCGGAGCCTCATCGTAAATCAGGACACGTGGAGACCCTGCGTCAATTACGTGATAACTTTCCTCTGGCATAAGCGCCCTGATAATACCCAGTGTGTAGCTTTTGCCGCCCGAACTAGGCCCAGTCAATAAAAGATGTACTGGCATGGCCCCAGGGCGCATTTCTAACAGTCTCGACGTTATAGCAAGGTAAGTAATTAAAGCGGGTCTAATGTCTCCACCGTAACCAAGCTCCCGTATTGCGTTTCGTATCACCTCTAGGGGATCATTGGCTTCGACAA
Organism: Dehalococcoidia bacterium; assembly: GCA_030603485.1. Taxonomy (GTDB): domain Bacteria; phylum Chloroflexota; class Dehalococcoidia; order GIF9; family AB-539-J10; genus RBG-13-51-36. Next base: position 4,980 of record JAUVXS010000011.1, on the reverse strand, counting down.
CCGCCTTTGCTTCTTGGTAAAGTCGTTGTAGTTGTTCACTAGTATATTGAGCCTTCAAATCCCGTCCCTCTTCAGCTTTAGCCTTTAGGTCCTCCAACCATGACGGAATATCTAGTCCCTGTATATGTGCCTCAGAGATATCTTTTATTCCAGCTGGTGCTTGAATGAATCTGAGACCGGGTGCACTATTCAATATTCTCAGAACAAAGTCGGCAGCATCCGGCTCTTCCCAGACATAAACCTGGAGCCCTTTTAGATATTCATCCCATGACATAGGCCATATACCCTTACCAGGAGCGCCTATAGCTGGTATCCCGTGCAACCAGGAAGCCCAACAATCAGATTCCCCCTCCACTATCAGCACCCAGCCAAGTTCACGAACTCTAGCTAACGTAGTTAGCCCGTAGGGCAAGGCATGGTCACCCTTGCGCCACTTGAAACGATTATCAGCTGTTATTGCGAGGCGAAAGCGGACTGCAATTTCGGCCCCGTCCTCTCTGTAATAAGGGATCTTTACCGCAGGCTGCCCATTGTATTTGAAATCGGTTATCCCCAAGCCTTTCAGGTAATCTACTGGTATGTTCTTGACCTGAGCTAGGGTATCAAGGGTGACACCACTAGTAGTTAACGGAGTTTGAACGTGTTTTTTGGGGGTGTTGACAGGTTTACACCCTTTACCGCTACCAATATCCCTCTCGCCCCGACCTTGAGAATAACTTAAAGAATCGAAGCCTAACGCCAGGCGAATATCGCTCTCGCTATGCTTCCTACCTTGGCAAGTCACTAAGGCCTTGTCTCCGGCGTCTTTTAGATTGAGATGCTTCGCCGGTGTCTTATGTCCCGGGCATGGGCATGACGCTATCCACTCATCCCCACTTTTCTTAGCGTCGGTCAGCTTGTTCAGAATATCGTTGAAGTCTCGCGGTCTAGCCATTCTGTGCCTCTTTAACCTCACTATTGCCGGCTAATAGCCTTTGAACCTCGAGTTTAGATATCAAAACCCTCTTACCAATCCGCAAGCATCGTATTTCCCCTTTTTGGCACGCCTGGTAAATAGAGTTCCTACTCAGACCCAACGCCTGGGCTGCTTCTCTTACGTTGTAGGTCAGCCGTTCGCTAGTCTGCATCGCGCACGCCCTATTCCTCCCGTGGAAATAGCTCAGCTTCGGGAACCTTGAGTGCCTTCGCCAATGCTTTCCGCGCTTTTGGCCAAGCGGCTAATCTCCCACATTCGATGGAGCTTATATTTGTTGAGGCTATACGTGCCCGGCATCCTAACTCGACCTGAGACATGCCAACTTTTTCCCTAATCTCTCTAACTCTATTTCGGTTCATACTCTATCTCCTTGACAAAAAAAGTGAGAGCATTTATAATTTATAAAAATATAATATACATCCTTGTAGCGAATGTCAAAAATCCCCAGGAATGAAATTGTATATAGCATAGCTGTAATCTTGTGTAACTATTGTATAACGTGAAAGAATTTAGCTATAAAAGATTGTATATGGAAAACGAGGTACAAGATGGCGAAAGGACCTAAAATAACCGATGAACTCAAGATGTTGATAGCAAAACTTCACGATGAACATCCCAAATGGACAAATGAAAGGATACGCTTTGAGGTATCAATCATTGTGCATAAAAAGAACTCATCGTTACCGAAAGGCTGGCCCAGTAAGTTTGCTATAGACAGAATAATGCCGAGTATCCGAGAGCGAGCGAAACGCAGTAAGTCTACACCAAACCCTATTGACGAACCCTGGACAATACAGAGCATGGGTAGCAGTAAATACCACATTCCTCCAGAAGCCTTGCCGTCTGTCCTACAGGTTTGGTTTTTCGCAAAACAGAAGAGGAGGAAGCTCAGTATTCGTGTTGCTCGATGGGTAGGTCGCTTGTACAGTGCTATCACGGATATTGAGGCTCTATTCTATTATTCGTATAAAGCCAGTATTGTAGAGACGATTGCTGAAAAGGCTGGAATAGAGGATTTTCTGGGGACTGAAGCAGTCAATCTACGCGTATTTAGCGCAATGACAGGCCATGTAATTACCAGCGAAGAAGCAAAAATGGTTGGAGCCATATCAGCGGAGATTGGGCCGAAAGGGGAGGACTTATATCTATTCCCCTGGGCGAAAGGGATATTAGAGCTAACGCGGCAAAGGGATACTAGGACGGGTTAAGAACAGATGACGAAGCATCTGAGGAAGTAAAACCTGGGCGAAAAGGAGGCACAAAATGAGAGGTAACATAAGGCAAAGAGGCAAAAATAGTTGGCAAATTCAAATTTACACTGGCAAAGGGCCAGATGGTAAGTATCACCGGCACCTAGAAACAGTAAAAGGACGCAAGGGTGATGCTCAAAAGCGCCTAACCGAGTTGTTGAATAGCTTGAACAAGGGTGTCTATACCCCGCCAGGAAAGGTCACAGTAGCAGACTTGTTAAATCAATGGCTCCAGGGGTACGTCAAAACGAATTGCAGTATCAGGACACTGGACGCCATTCAGAGCATAGCAGAGCATCATCTAATACCGGTATTAGGGCATATTCAGTTGAAACAGCTCCAGCCCTCGATCATACAGAGCTACTATAGCCAAGCCTGTGAAAAGTTATCGGCACGGTCAGTCCATTATCACCATCGCATATTGAAACAGGCTCTAAAATACGCTGTCAGGCAAGGCTATTTGGGCCGTAACCCTTGTGACCTGGTTGACCCCCCATCACCCAGAGGCAAGCACATGCGAACCTTGACACAAGGCGAGGTCACAGATTTGCTTGTAGTTGCCAGCAGTAACAGCCATTATCCTGTTATCTATACGGCTGTATCTACTGGCCTTCGGCAAGCTGAATTACTTGGGCTAAGATGGAGGGACATTGACATAGCTTCCCGGTCAATATCGGTTAATAGGGCGCTCTACAAACGGCGCGGTATATGCCAATTCATTGAACCAAAGACGGCCCACAGTCGCCGTAGAATATCAATGACATCGAAGTTGGCAGAGTTCCTAGCAGAATATAGGCTAGAACGTGAACGGCTCTATCACCAAATGGGAAAAACCATCAGCCTTGACGGCCTGGTATTTGCTAATCATGAGGGCAAACCCATTGACCCAGGTGTACTAACTCATAACTTTGCTAGGATAGCAAAGAGAGCTGGTTTACAGGGCGTCCGGTTCCACGATCTGAGGCATACCTTTGCCAGTCTCATGTTACTCCGGGGAGCCAAGCCAAAGGTTATCAGTGAGGCTTTGGGACATTCTAGCGTAGCGTTTACAATGGACGTCTATTCCCATATAATAGAGGGGATGCAATCAGACGCTATGGCGTTACTGGACGAAGTCCTGCCGGCTGCCGTCAATGATGCTGGAAAAAATAACGTCAATTTAACGTCAACTTTTTAGAATTTAGCTTTGAGTCCCTGTAGCTCAGCTGGATAGAGCGGCTGCCTTCTCAGCAGCGGGTCGTGGGTTCGAATCCCTCCAGGGACGCCATGGAGATTTGCGCTTTAGTAAATAGGCGATGACCGATAAGTATGACGTAGAAGTCAGGTTACTTGCCATCACCCCTGATGCCGAAAAATTGATAGAGACGGCAGGAAGGTTGTGCTGGGACACACAAGATAAAACAGGCACGGTACCCGACCGAATTCAGAAGTGGCTGGAGGTCGGGCATGAGTCGATGATTGAACATGCTTGTGCTACCTTCTACATCCGTGCCAGCCGTGTCCTGACCCATGAGCTTGTCAGGCACAGATTGGCGAGTTATAGCCAGAGAAGCCAGCGATATGTGAAAGAAACCGAGCCCAGATATATCGAGCCGCCTCCAATCAAAGACAACGAGTCCACTCATAAGCAATTCGAGGAGGTGATGACGACTTGCTGGCAAGCCTATGGTGAACTACTATCCAAGGGGATAAAAGCTGAGATTGCTCGCTACGTCCTGCCCAATGCCTGTGAGACCCAGATAATCTGCACCTGGAATTTCCGCGAAATTCGCCATATCATCAAGCTGCGCACATCCAAGCGAGCGCTTCCTGAGTTTAGAGCTGTCGCCGAGGAAATACGGAGGATAGTCAAGGAAATAGCTCCCCAGGTATTTGCGGATTTGTGAATGGTGGGCTTCAGGGGACAGTTTTCGAACTTTTATTTAAGGAGAAGCACCTTATCCTAACTCCACAACAGTTACTCCGCTGAGATAGAGCAGGCTCTGGTACCTTACCTTTATTCCTCTACTATGAGCCAACCTTTGGCTCGTTCTAATGCTCTTTCCCAACCACGGCGCAACGCCTGGCGTTCTATGGCTTCCATATGTGGCGTGAATTGCTGGCCTACTTCCCGCAGTGCTTCCATCTCCTGGCCAGATTTCCAAAACCCTATCTCCAAGCCAGCGAGATAGGCTGCTCCCAGAGCCGTCGTCTCTAACATTTTTGGTCGAGATACTTCTACCCCGGCGATGTCAGCCTGAAACTGTGCCAAGAAATTGTTAGTCGCAGCCCCACCGTCCACCCGTATCTCGGCCAGTTGAAGACACGAGTTAGCCACCATCGCTTCTAAAACGTCAGTCACCTGATAAGCGATTGATTCTACAGCAGCTCTTACAACCTGGGCTCTGCCGCTACCAAGTGTCAGCCCGACGAGTATACCGCGCGCATACATATCCCAGTGAGGTGCCCCCAGGCCAACAAAAGCGGGTACCAGGTACACGCCACCGGTACCCTTTATTTCCATTGCCAGTTGCTCTGAATCCCCTGCCTCGCTGATCAATCCTAAATCCTGTAGCCATTGGATAGCTGCCCCCGCAATAAATACACTGCCTTCCAAAGCGTACTCTGCTTCCCCGTCGAGGCTACAAGCCAGAGTTGTCAGCAGACCATGTCTGGCTACGACATGCTTCTTGCCTATGTTCATAAGCACAAAAGCACCTGTGCCATATGTTACCTTAGTCATACCGGGCTGATAGCATGCTTGACCAAACAAGG
>JAUVXS010000053.1 GCA_030603485.1 Dehalococcoidia bacterium | reverse complement strand
CGAGGAATGGTCATGTCTCTAACAAGATTCATCAAGGATGTACTGAGGAAGCCTGAAGCAATCCCAACCCCTGGTGCCATATTCTACAATGCGACAGTGGCAAAAGTTCTTCGAAAGCCTGAAACAAAGATAGCTAATGACATAGTGGCAAAGATGGGAAACGGGACTATTCTCGATTTAGGTTCGGGAACAGGCTATCTGTCAATAGAGATTGCCAAGAGGTCACCCAGCCTACAGGTCTACGGCATCGATCTCAGCAGGCAAATGGTCAAGATTGCCAGACGCCATGCAAAAGGCGTTGATAATGCTCGATTTGTGTTTGGCAATGCGGCCAAACTCCCTTTCAAGGATAATTCAATAGACCTTGTGATTAGTACGGGCGCTTCGCACCATTGGAAGACACCACGCATGGTGTTTGATGAATGCTATCGTGTTCTAAAAACCGGCAAGGAAGCCTGGATATACGACGGGTGTCCCGAGGTTTTCAACAACCGGGCTGATAGAAGAAAAATGAACGAGGAATATGGGTTCCTGGTTAGCCGACTTGGACCCAGAGTCTCTACACTACATGGTTTCACCGGGGAAGAGTACCAGACCGTAATTAAGGGTATGCTAGAGCAAACGGCATTCAAAGGCAACTACCAGATGGCGCTAACAGATATTTGGATGAAGATTACGCTTAAGAAACGCAAGTGAGCACGTTTGCTGTTTCACGACTTTTTGGTTGCTAGTCACATTCAAACGGCAACAACATGCGATAATATGTAGTTCAATAACAGAAGCTTGTATTGCTACCCGGCAATTCTGACTTTCGTGCAGTCTGACCACATTGAACCCCTTGCCAAACTGCGCAGGTACTCTTATCAGCTTTCAGATGAGAAAGCCGACTTTTTCAAAATGCGGGCGATTGCTTTATACTATTCGGCAGTTGATATCGCGCTGATTGTATAAGCGACGCAGGACGGGTACCTTGGGCGACAGAGATTTAGAACTGCTCGAATTTCACAAGATACGGGAGATACTGGCCGGCTATGCCTCGTTTTCCGCCAGTCAACAGCTTGCCCGTGACCTTAGTCCACTCTCGAATGAAGAAGCGGTCTGCTTGCTGCTCAGGCAGTCGACTGAAGCGCGCCGCCTGCTTTCACTCAGTCCGGACATCCATATCGGCGAAGTTCTTGATATTCGGGAAGTGGTGAGGATGGCAGCCCGCGGTAAAGTCCTGGAGCCTCAACTCCTGCTGGAAATCCGGAAGACGCTGGACGCAGCCCGCCGGTTACGAAGCCACCTGATGGGCCTGTCAAGTGAACTCCCGTTGCTCAGCGGTCTGGCCGGAGACATTGTGGAGCTGGACCGGCTTCAAAAGGATATCGGTGACTGCTTAAGTCCGTCCGCCGACTTGCTGGACACTGCCTCGCCCAGGCTGGCGTCCGCGAGACATAGAATGCGGGAAGTACGCCAGCAACTGGTCACCCACCTGGAAACCATAATCAGGTCACCCAGAAGGCGGAAGATAATCCAGGAACCCATTATCACCGAAAGGGAAGGCCGGTATGTAATTCCCGTCAAGGTGGAATGTCGACGGGAGATAAAGGGCATCGTCCACGATGTCTCCAATACCGGGGCTACTCTATTTATTGAGCCGTGGACAACCTTAGATATGGGGAATGAAATGCGTGAGCTGGTCATGGAAGAAAAGCATGAAATAGAAAGGATTTTGGGAAGGCTTAGTTCTGAAGCCGGGGCACACGAAATTGAAATTTCACGTAATATAGAACTGATTGCTGAGATTGACCTGGCGCTGGCCAAGGCAAGGTATGCCAGGGAGGTTAAAGCTACCGAACCCGTTATTGTTGCCGCCGGTACAAGCCATGAAGTAGAGGGTGACGGACCGGCCGGTGTGCTCAGGCTGCTCGAAGCCAGGCATCCGCTGCTGGCAAAAAAGGCGGTGCCGCTGTCGGTCGAGATTGGCCGGGATTTCTACACTCTGGTCATTACCGGACCCAATACGGGTGGTAAGACGGTCGCTCTCAAGACCATAGGACTTCTCAGCTTGATGGCGCAGGCCGGCCTGCCCATCCCCGCCCTGCCGGAAAGCCGCATCCCCCTCTTTGACGGCGTATTTGCCGACATCGGTGATGAGCAGAGTATCGAACAGACCCTTTCTACCTTCAGCTGGCACGTAGGCAACATTGTGCGTATCATCAACAGCGCCACGGCAAAGAGTCTGGTGCTTCTCGACGAACTGGGCACCAACACCGACCCGGGCGAAGGCTCGGCTCTCGCCCGTTCTATCCTGCTCCATTTCTCATCGCAGCGAACGATGACCGTGGCTACCACTCACTACACCGAATTGAAGGCGCTGGCTCACACTGCTGACGGCCTGCAAAATGCTGCTCTTGATATTGATCCCGTTACGATGACGCCTACCTATCACCTGACGGTGGGTATTCCGGGCGGCAGCAACGCTCTGGCTACAGCGGCTCGCCTGGGATTGCCTGCGCAGATTGTCACCGGCGCCAGAGACATGCTTTCCAAAGGCAGCCAGGACCTCGAGGCCCTGCTTACCCATCTGACGACCGAGCAGACAAATGTTGAGTCGCTTCGTCGCAGCCTGGAGAAAGAAAGGGATGAGGCACAGCACAGGAATACTGAATTGGAAAACAGGCTCCGCCAGTTAGAAGAAGAGAAGCGAAAGATAATCCAGGAGACACGTGACCGGGTCGTTCGCGAGGCCGCTGAACTACAGAGGGAACTCCGAGAGGCGACATCAGAGTTACGCAAAGAAAAATCGAGGGAGAGAATCGACCGGGCAAAAAAGGCGCTGGCAGAGGTTCAGAAACAATTGAATGCCGAAGTGTGGCGGGCGAGGGCGGCAGCGGGAACAGGTGATGAGGAAGCCGGGTCGGGCTCAATCGCCACCGGTGATACTGTCTGGCTAAAAGAGACAAGGTCTCAAGCAACAGTGCTCTCAGTGTCTGAGGAACGCGGGCTCATCGAAGTCCAGGTCGGGAGGGCGAAGATAACCCTCAGCCTGGACAGCGTGGAAAAGAGGATACCCACAACTGGCGCCGTAGAGCCGAAAGGCGGAATGATAACGAGGGGATTGAGGAAACGGACAGTCTCCTTCGAGCTTGACCTGCGGGGGAAGAGGGCAGACGAGGTTGAGCTGGCGCTTGAGGACTACCTTAACGAGGCGTCTCTGGCCAGCTTGAGCCAGGTACGCATCATTCACGGGATCGGCACAGGCACCGTGCGCCAGATTGTCAGGGAAATTCTTGCCTCTCACCCGCTGGTCATGTCCTTTCGAGCCGGCGAGCAGGGCGAGGGCGGCGACGGCGTTACCGTAGTCAGCATGTAACCGCAGCATTTAGTTAAGCAGGCTGGTTAATATTATGTTCATATCAAGGAGGTCCCACCTGGGCAGGTCGAAGATGCTCGGCTTTCTCGACGAGCTAGCCACGATGGAAGGCCGAGCAGTATCGTTATACCTGCCACGGGGGACGCCGCTTGCCAGGGTTGACGATTTGCTGGACAAGCTGGTTACCACGACTAACCTCCCGCCAGGCATGGATGAGGTTATTGCCGGCTCAGAAACGGGGGCGGTGCTTTTCTGGGGTCTACCGAAAAATTACCTGGTTCTGCCACCGTTCCCGATTGAGGAAGAATATGTCAACGAGGGCTATGATATCGGGCCGTTGCGTTCCCTTCTCAGTCATGACTTCCTTATCGCCCTGGTCCTGGTCCGACTGGGAGCATACAGTATTGGCATCTGCCAGGGCACAAAGCTTGTAGATAGCAAGACGGGAACGGGCCTGGTGCACGCCCGCCATAAAAAGGGCGGCTCCTCGCAGGCGCGGTTCGCCCGGCACCGGGAAAAGCAGATAGAGTACTTTCTGGGCCGGGTTTGCGGTCATGTGCGGGAACATGTTGAGCCCCATGCCCGGTCACTCGACTATCTGGTCTACGGAGGAGCAAGAACTACAATACTTTCGCTACGAAAGCGGTGCCCGTTCCTGCACCAGTTCGACAACCGCACCCTGCGGATGCTGCTGGACATACCTGAGCCGCGTAAGGCGGTGCTGGAAAAAGCCCTGGGCAATGTCTGGTCAACCGACGTTATTGAATGGTGCGAGGACGACCTTTAAGAAAAACAGGAAGCTCAAGAAAAGCCTCCCGGATCCGAAAGGTTCAAAAGAAATCTATGCTATACCTACGAAAATCTTCAGGTATTGCCTGACGACGAGTTGATTAATTCCCTGTGGTAAGGACTGCATATCCGGCTTTTATTTTGTGGCAAGAAGTCATTCCTCTTTCTTTGACTATCGTCCTGCCATTTTCTACAATTGTTGGAACCGTTACGGGGTAATTTTTTATGAGATGGAGGTTCATATGGAAGCCACCAAAAAAGAGAAACGTCTTGAGGGTAAAGTTGCCTGGGTGACCGGTTCCTCACGCGGCATCGGAAGGGTAATTGCCGACCGCCTGGCACAACTGGGGGCAAAGGTAGCAGTCCACGGCACCAGTCCAACCTCATCACGCGCTTTCAACGAGGCTGATTCACTGGAAGCAGTTGCCAAGACCATAACCGATGCCTGCGGGAGCGAGGTCCTGCCGTTCTGCGGGGATTTAACTGATGCAGCTACCGTCAAAGATATTGTTGCGCAAATCCGCCGTCAGTTCGACCATATCGACATATTAGTAAACAGTGCCGGTGGCGATATAGGTGCACTGGGCATATCGGGCGGGAATTTCGGTAAACCGCTGGTCAATGATGCCATATTTGTTCCCCTGGAAGATGTACGGGCAATTCTGGATCGGAATCTCATGACCTGTATCCTATGCTGCCGTGAAGTGGTGCCGGAGATGATTCAACGCAAGACAGGCTGGGTTGTCAACATCGGTAGTGTATCCGGTCTTGGGGGCCATTCTCATGAAGCAATCTATGCATCTGCGAAAGCGGCTGTCCACGAATATACGCGCTGCCTGGCAGCCTTTGTCAAGCAATACAATATCCGTGTCAATGCGATTGCTCCCGGGTTGATTGTCGTTCCCCGCATTGTAGCTCAGGGGCGTGCCGAGGGCGCGGCAAAAATGACCGACGGAACCCTCAAACGCCCGGGCTATCCGGTTGAGATCGCACGCACTGTTGAGTTCCTGGTCACCGATGATTCATCATACATGACCGGGCAGGTACTGCGTGTAGACGGCGGGAACCAATTGTGGCCGGCTTAGAAGTTAACACCATTCGGCGGTGGACCACATAGATATGTGAGAAAAGCGAGACTCAAAAAGAATCACAGGGAAACAACCAAATGTCACATTTATTCAGATTGTTGGACCGACAACAAAAGTCCAGATTGTTACCCTTCACACCACGATTCACGTTGTTGATTAAGTGAATCGCTAGTATAATCATTTTCAGATGGCCCTTTGAATCCGTTTAAGGAGGTATTAATGCATGTAATCAGGTTGGATGAAGTCGAAAAAACTATTCCTGCAATGGAAGGCGCTAAAGGTATCTATAAACAGATTCCTTTATCCAGAAAAGATGGAGTCCCGACATTCTCATTTCGCGTATTTACCATTGAGCCAGGGGGGCATACCCCATTTCACCAGCATGAATTTGAACACATGAATTATGTGATAAATGGCGAAGGAATTTTGGTCGCTGAAGATCGGGAACATGAGTTAAGAGAAGGTAATTTCGCCCTAATCTTACCTGGAGAGAAACATCAATTCAAGAACTCTTCTGAGAACCAGGACCTGCTTATAATCTGCGCTGTCCCGAGAGAATACGAATGACAATTCACATGGCAACAATCGGGCGGGTTGTGTGATTGACTACTTGTAGGAGATAAAAAGTACTGTTGTCACCAGTCCATTAGTTTTCAGATCTGGTCTGAGAATTCATTCATGAAGCGACAGTGGAATGGAAGTCAGGTGGATCACAGTTGTTGTCGAATTTCTATCTCCGCTCATGGCTAGTCAATAGTACACAGTACAGTTCTCTCTATTGTTCGCTTCTTCCCATATGTAATCTCTTAGTTCATTTTCAAAGGGGTAATACACAGGCTCAAGGAGCTTGTCATCTGGCGATACTAGGCCTTCGTTCTGAGCAATGTTGAAAAGTTCTGTATATCGGTAAATTCTGGCTTTGGTTATGATCGAAGCTTTGTCTGGTCTTACCTTGTCAATCAAGGCGAAAGTATCATCTATTGTTTGCTGGCATTCACCGGGCGCACCAAATCCGATAAACCAAGCGGTCTCGATTTCCCTTTCCTTGAATATCTTGGTGGCGTATTCGATATCTCTGGTATCAAATTCTTGCCTATAAACTCTACACATTCTATCCGACCCGATGATTCTGGAGCCAATGTTAACGCTAAACATTCCAGACTGCTTCATTGAATCGACCAGCTCCACTGGTAGATATTTCTTGATGGGGTGTACATCTGTGGACCATTCTATTGGGAGCTTTGTTAATCCCTGGCATAGGCTCTCAGCATATGCCACTGGAACATTTATCATATCACTCACAAACCTAATCCTTTTAGTACCTTGAACCATCAAATTCTGGACCTCCGCTATCACCTTGGAAGGATCTCTTAATCTCATTTTGTTGCTGCCGAACGGACAATGATAGCAATTACTGATGCACCCATCGTGCGCGCCAACATAGACTGTTTCATCCTCAGGGTACCTGTCACTGTTTACGGTATTTCGTTTGAATTCCATATCAAGGTATTTCCCACGTTGCTCCCTGACAACCGTTCCCGTTTCAATGGAATTTCCCCCTATCCTTTCCAATAAGTCTGGTAAAGCTCGTGTTCCACAGCCTGCAACCCCAAAGTCACCACCAACGTATTCCAGGATATCTTCTGGTTGCATGCTAAAACCATAGCCGCCCAGTATTACCGGTATCTTCGTCATCTTCTTGATATCGGAAATCATGTTTCTGATTTCGGGCAGAAAGAAGTCTACACAGTCTCGCTCTGTATCCCATTGAGTATTGAAAATGCTGATTCCTACCGCGTCATAATGGTTACTGGTAATCCACTTCTTCACAGCATGTTGGGGTTCTTCTTCCACGGTAAGATCTAGTAAATGCACTCTATAGCCCGCCTCAGTAAGAGCTTCAGCCACATATTCAAGTCCTGTTGGTCTCCACCAAGGACCCCTTGTCTTCGCATTGATGAGCATAATATGCATTATGATAAAATAGCTTATAACTTCTATTGAGGTCAAGCAAATACGGCATGATTTCTTCCCATATTTTAACGATAGGGTGGACAGATAATACTAGCTTGTCCACGTCTTCATATCTTGTCTGGTCGTATTGAGCAAGTATGCTCAACTCCCTAGGCTCAGCCCAACGCATGAACTTGTGAGTGTCAATGTCAGATTTAATGGCGTGCTTTACTATTGTAGCTACCCTTCTCCTGATAGAATGATAACCGCCTTTGTACGGCAATGTAATTCCTATCTCATCACACACTTGCCTTAGCCATTTTTGAAGCCCTGCCCTTGATATGGCTTCTACTGGTGGACGAAACAAAGGAATGAGTGAATCTGGCAATGGGTGAGCAACTTCCTCACCACCTTTTTTCACTGGGAATAGAATAGTTGAGCTTTCCCCATTTTTCGATATATTGACTTTGAAATCGGTTAGCTCTTGACATCGCCTTCCGTATATGGTGCTGGCTATCAGTCTCAACGTCATGTTGTAAGGAATGTTACAAATTACTGATGCCCAACACAATGTTTCGAGTTCGTCAAGTGAGAAGGCATGAACGTATTTCTTCTTTTTTGGCACTTTCGGAATGTCGATTGGCAACTGTCTGTGTCTATCTGCATTAGGCAATCGCCTGAGGAATTGAGCTAGCTTAATACATTCCTGAGCGTAGCTGTTATTGTCGTCATAGTGCTTGTCCATCCACCTGACGTATTTCAAAACGTCCTCATCGTCATAGTATTTCTTCCTACCAATCATGCCAACAAACCTTGTGGCTGTTAGCAAGTATGCCTTCTGTGTTGAGGGCGATTTCCTGACTAGCTGCTGGTTGAAATACTCAATGGGGTCAAACGGCTGTTGCTCCTGCCATGAACGGACAGGGTCAATTATCCCATCGGCAATTTTAACTGTTGCCTCATTGACTATTTCATCTTTTAAGATGTTTCCAAGCACCCACTGCCTGAGCGCCCAGATTTCGTTGCTGTGATATGTCGCTAGAGCCTGTTGCTCAATGCGGGCGAATACTGCCTGCATGAGGTCGTCTAGGCTTTGAAACTGCAATGGATTGCTAGTTTTGCTACCAAGTTCAGCATAGCTGAGTTCCTCAACTATGATGTCCTTGATGGTACGTGGTGGTGCTTGGTCTAATTCAAAATCTTTTCTGGTTTTCAATCTCTTCTACCCCCGTTCATATTTAAGGCTCATAGAATTTGGCTAGAAAATCCTTAAGGTCATCTTCTCTAATATAGATTGTGCCACCAGGGCCACGTCCTTTCCGATAGTGGCGAAGACCATCGCGGTGAATCCATAGTCTTATGGTGTTTGCATGGAATCCAAATAGCTGGCTAATTTGCCCCACTGAATATAACCGGACCGGATTTTTCCTTCGTTTTCTTCCCATTATTTACCCTGTTATATAGTACTGGAATTTAACAATAAATATATATATATTTTAACATGATAGGGCACTCTTGTCAAGTCAAAAATTGTCAGTAACCTTTTCAGGCTAGTAGAATTACACATCATCAGATGGATGTGGCCTGCAATCCTCAATAAAGCATAAGACGCCCAACCCATTTCCTCATTTTGTCTTGCTCTGGTGCCTCGAACAAAACTCGCGTTTTGCGAGCGGAGCGAGCAAAACTTCTGCAAACATGTCGTGTAGTGGTGGGTATCGATGGTTTCCGTTTATTTCTATATGATATACTTCTATTGAGACTAAGTGGAAGTGAAAAGGCTAGTCTTCTTAATCACCTTTGCAATCCTTCTGGTAGGGTTAGTCCTACTTGGCTTTTCTTGTACTCCACAGGTTACACTGGAGATTTCCGTAACTGAACTAGATAACGGAGTTATGATTAAGAATGTGGGTAATGTTGATTGCCTTGTTTTCGTCAGTTCACCTGAGGATGAGCAGCAATTTGAATTAGCTGTCCGCGAAATGTAACAGTTACCGATATATCACAACCTATTAAGGTTGCACTGGTTAGTAGGTGACTAGAACCGTGCCAATTAGAATCAATATCAGTATAGGGGGAATACTATGCCTAGTATGAGGAAGCACTGTGCTATCAGTAGAAAGAGAACTGGTTATGGATTCGGTAAACTGCACGAATGGATTGACAAGGATGCCAAAAGCACGGGAGTTGACCATCGCAAAGAGCGGCATTATTTCAATTTGGAAGACCAAAAGGCAATAAAGGATTACTGGGATAAAATGAAGGGTAAAGGTTGGGGTGAGAAAGCAATCGTAGAATGGTTGTTTCATATAGCTCTGGATAATCTAGAAACCGCCTATAAACTATCTTTGAAAGAATGCAGTTATGGTCGGAGTACTTATAATTGTATTGAAGTTGTTTTCAAGCGTAGCGGTTACATAGACTGTGATTTCAAGCGGTTAGCCAATGACTAGCTAAGTTGGTGGATTTGGAGAAAACACGATGGCAAAACGGTCAGGAATTCTTGTTGGTACTGCCGGTGTATATTTTGTAGCATCACAGTTAGCTGTTCAGGGTCTTCATGCTGCTGTAACCTTTGGCAACGCACCACACGTAGATATATTGGTTGGGCTTGCTGATGGCGCAGCTACACTTTCCCTACAGGTAAAGACATCGTACAGGGCATTACGAACTCGGGGTAGAGGCGAAAACAAACATCCTGACCATTATGAATGGGATGTGGGTGCAAGGTCAGCCAAACTGAATCAAGTGGACCTGTTTTTTACCTTTGTTGACTTAAAGGCCAGAAGTGGAGAGTTGCCAGACGTCTTCGTCATTCCATCACAGGTTGTCTACAGATACTTTGAACGATACTTCAAGACTGGGCTTGGTCGCTGGCGTTATCACCCGAAAGTGGACTCCATCTTACAATACAAGAATAACTGGAAGGTGCTTGAGGATTATCTCTCTAGCAAGGACAAGTCCATAGTATGATTGTCGAGCATAAATGATAGTTGAGTGACTAGATGTAGCCGATATCGTATGACAAAACCTCAAGTTGTCCTCAAACTTCACCAAAATAAGCAGATTCCTATATCACATCTAGTTAGATACTATAGTTGTTATCCCTATCGTCATTTCTATTGCTATGGGTGGTTCTAGTGTCCCTATTGCCGTTGGGATTGGCGTTATTTTCGTGTTAAGAGGTATTGACTTTCTTTTGAAGAAGTATTATTTTCATATTTACAGGTGTTATTCTTAGCAGTTGAAATTCCTGGAAAAACCTCGAAAAAATGATTGACCATGCGCGAGGGGGGTGATGTGATGTAATGTAAAATGGTGGTTTTCGAAAACTACACTATTCTGATAGGAGGTAAATATGAGAAAAAGGTTTTTAGTTATTTGTTCAGTTGTAGTTACTGCAATTGTCTTGATTGCGACGGTTCCGGGCTGTGACGGTGGACCGTGCATTGGGGAAATCGAGGTTAAAGCTACCCTTTGTGACGCTCCCTGGGAAGGAAACGTGCGCTATACTCTAACCGGACCTGGAGCAACAGCGGCGCCTCTTACCGGTACTAATGTTACTGCCTTATTTGACAACGTGGAGTGCGGTAACTGGACGTGTGCCTACGTCTCCG
>JAUVXS010000062.1 GCA_030603485.1 Dehalococcoidia bacterium | reverse complement strand
AAAATCCTTTTCAAATTCCCCGCTAACGTAACAATCCTTAAACCATTGACACTCTAAATTATCATTACCGACAAGCATTGCCCAATATACGAGCAAATCATAATTGAGACTCAGGACTGTATGGAAGTTTCTAAGGAAATTTGCTATTTGAGGGAGATAGTGTTCTACGCTTTGATATGTCGGGTGAATGTCTCCAATAGTGCTTATTAGAGAATCTCTGATTACGTAGTAATAGCCTTTGGTCTTCTCATCATCAATTTCTAGGACTTGATTAACTTGGCTAGCTTCTAGTAGGAGTTTCATTATGAACTCGAAGTTTGTTGTTCCAAAGTGTTCGAACATAGTAATAATCTCACGATTAAGCCCGCCGCTTTGACAAACTCGCTCATAAAGTGAGCGGTAGGAAAGACGCCCATCAATAGCTATGCTTGCTCCATTGCCAAGCAGTATGTTGCCCTTGAACCTGTCTCGTATATCTGACCAGTTGTCAAGATCCATTTGCTTTGATTCTATCCCCTGCAGTAGTGGGTGTCAATGAGTAGAGATTATAGAGGCGACAATTTTAACGGCTGTCCCTTTATTTGTGCTTATGAGAAGCTGGGGTAGAACTCTGTTGCGGATTGAATATCCAATTCTCTAATTGCAGATAAGCTTCTCGTAAGCGCTCTTGGTATTTGTTGTCGGCTTCTGGTTCTGTGCTTTGCCAAAGTACTTGCGTCACCAGCTTTCTTACCTTTTCGTCGTGAATCGTGGTTGCTGCGGAAATATCGTCCATAAGTTGATTCATATACTTCTTTCGACGTTCCTGGAGGTCTTTCTTGTGTTCGTCAGAGTTCTCTACTGTTTCACCTTCATAGCCCACCAGGTCAGCAAGTTCGAAGTAAGACTCAGCATCCCATCTACGAGTTGCTCTATCAAGTGCTTCAATAATAGGTCTGGCACGTTCTTGTCTGAACTTGACTATATCTCTGCGTCCTTCTCTGAGTTCTTCTTGTTTCCACTTCTGTGCTTCAGTTTTAGCGCTTTGTCGTGAAGCAAGCCATTGGGCAGCAAATACTAGCAAACCGCCTACAAGAACCGATATTAGATTACCAAAATCAAATTGCATCTATGCACTTCCATCTTTGGGAGTTGCGTTACCTTTCTGTTTGAATTCTATCCCCCGCAGTAGTGGGTGTCAATGGCGAAGAATAAGAAGAGGGACAGCTGCTAAAGCTGTCCCTTTATTTGTGCCTAAAGCGCTAGAGTATAATTTATGTTATGGCGAGATATTATTTGATTATTATATTACTCTATTTATAGCTATGTACTCGCTTTAAGACTTGACTTGTGAATTAGAATGGATTATAATCTTACTTAGATTATAATTAGAAGGGGGATCAATGAATGGAGAATAGAATGGTAGCTAATCTCAAGCAAAAAATTATTGAGGAAATGACGGTTGATTATGCTAACGCTCTTGAGAAGAACTTTAATTTAGCAAAGCAACTGACTCGAATCACCAAAGATGGCAAGGTTGATGTTATTGTGAAGGATAAATTGACTGGGAAGGAGAATATACTTTTGTATCTGATAGGTAAACTGTACGCTAAAGAAGCTGAATTGACTGCAATGAACGATGTTGGAAACCAAGAATTGATGGATGAGTTGGGAGTTCCTAAAGGTTCTCTGTTTCCCTGGCTTAAAGACCTTCGAGAAGAGAACAAGATAAATCAGATTACTAGAGGCGGATACACTTATCATGCTATCGCTCTGAATGTTCTAGAAAAAACACTGAAGGAAGCAATCAAGAAAGTGAATAAGGAGGGCAAAGAGGATGTCAGTTGAAGAAATGCTTGAAGCCATTAAGAAGCAGTTGCTAGACCACGAGGGCAGAATATCTAAGTTGGAGGCACAACCTAAAATTGATACAGATACTGGAAAGAAGAAGCTCTCCATTAAAGAATTTATACTTTCAAAGAAACCAAAAGGCGATGTTCAAAAGACACTTGTTGTAGGTTTTTATCTTGAGAAATATGAGGGTCTGGATTGTTTCAATCGTGTGGATTTAGAAAACGGATTCAGGTCTGCTAAGGAGACTGTGCCAACGAATGTAGGCGTGGATGTGAATGAGAATATAAGGAAAGGCTATTTTGCAGAGGCTAGAGAAAAGAAGGATAAACTAAAAGCATGGTATCTAACTAATTCGGGCGAAGAGTGGGTTGATGTGGAATTGTCGGGAAGGAAGTAATTAATGGAATTGAGTATTCAAGAGCAATTCTCAACAATTGATACTAGCGACCTACCTCGATTTGACGATTGTGGCATAATCCTTGAAAAAGCGTTATGGGTTCTCTGGGTAGCAAAAGAAAAGCTACAAAAAAAGATGTTGTCTGCAGAGCAAATAGCTTCCGTACTAAGAGATGTTCAAGAAATAAGCATCAACGTGACGAGCATTACACAGGCTCTAAAAAGGGGTGGCGACAAAATCTACAGTTATCGACAAGGTGGCGAAGTTTTCTATGAAATAATGAAACCTGGCAAAGAACATCTGAAGTCTCTGAGAACAGAAGGCGAACTTGAAGTATTTTACTTTGAACCTGAGAAGAGGTATTCCAGCAAAAGACTCTTAGCAACCAGTATATTGAATATGCTTACAGGCGAGATAAGAATTGTAGACCCCTATTGCGGTGAGAGAACACTTGATGTAATCACGGATGTAAAAGGTAGACCCATCAAATTTTTAACTAAGCTAGAAAACATTACAAACGTGAATGTGAAAAATAGGCTATTGCGTGAACTTGGGGATTTCAAGACTGAGAATGCGGATATTGAATTTAGAGATTATCCAAACAAAGACCTACATGATAGGTATATCATTTCCCCCACCTCCCTTGTCTTGTTAGGACATAGTATGAAGGACTTGGGAGCGAAAGAGTCTTTTGCTATTGTATTGAATGAAGCGAGCAGCAAAAATATTTACGAAGCATTAAGTGAGAATTTTGATAGAAGGTGGAAGCAGTCCAACATTCTTTAATCTCTAGCCCCTTTCCATTTTTTTCATAAATAAGCCCTTCCTGTTCAAGCTAGCCGAAGAATGTCCCTAACGCTCGGAAGTAGCCATTAACCGTTGTTGAACTCGCTTGTCTCTTAGCGGCAGGACTAGTGCTATTCCATCTGTGTGGTTCACTTGCCAGATACCAAAGGAAGTGCCGAATGTGTACTGCTGTTAGTTTCTGCACTTCGGGGAATCCTTGTTCCTTGCAATACCAGATTGAGTTACGGAGTGCCGTTTCATAACCTGAAGTGGTTTTCGGGAATTTACCTTCTGTCTTACAGGTTAGAATGTAACCCTTTGCTAGTGATTCAAGACTTGTTGTTGATACCAGAGATTCTAAAAGTAGGGACTCTACAGCTTGTTTTTCCATTTAGTTTGACGTAAAATTCAAGTGTAACTACCTTTGCGGGAGTAACTCAGTGGTAGAGTTCCTGCCTTCCAAGCAGGGTGTCGCGGGTTCGAGTCCCGTCTCCCGCTCCACACAAATGTGGTTGCCATGGAAAGGGAAACTTTTCATGGGTGGAAGAGGGGGCTCGTAGCTCAGTGGCAGAGCGGCCGGCTCATAACCGGTTGGTCGCAGGTTCGAATCCTGCCGGGCCCATTGTGTAGAGACCGGATAAGACTTCGGTGTAACTCACGAACTTTGCTCGATAGCCTTTGCTTTCTTATACCTCCCAGCAGTTCATAGTCTGTTTGATTTTGCTCTAGCTTTAGAATCAGATTTGTCCTGGCTATTCCGGGAATTTTTCACCTGCAAATTTTGTAGTGCGACCCTTCAGGGTCGTGCAGTACGAGGCTAAAGCCTCGCACTACGTTTTTAAACGCCTACATCGGGGTATCCTGTGGAGGACACGCCGATTTTTATAGTGCGACCCTTCAGGGTCGTGCAGCACGAGGCTAAAGCCTCGCACTACATATTCAAGCGCCCACATCGGGGTATCCTGTGGGGGACAGGCCGATTTCAAGTTAATTCTGTCGATGCCAAAGTTAATTATCAATCGGTGGTAGCAATAACGCAGGAAAGGTTGACAATAATCAGTGGCAGTGTATAATGTAATATACATAGTATGCCGATGTATCGGGAACTGGTCAAATGCCGGACAAAACTATAAGCTATGAGGAACTAGCACCCGGTTACAAATTCCCTGCTGCCACCTATGAACTAAGTGCCTCCCTCGTCTCCAAGTATCTAAAGGCTGTGGATAGCTCAGGTGATGGATTTGTTCCTCCCCTGGCTATTACGGCCCTTGCCATAGCTACTATGGCAGGGTCTATTCCCCTGCCATCCGGCACTGTGGCTATACATGCTTCACAAGAGTTAGAGTTTTTCAAGTTGGTGCCCATTGGCACCACTATAGAGTGTCACACAGGAGTGGCACGAAAGATAGCTCGAGGCAAAATGAGTATGTTAATCCTGGAACTAGAGGTTTTTGACCAGGGCAAGGAAAAGGTGCAATCTGGAAAGGCAACCATAGCGTTGCTCACCTAGGAAAGAAATGCTTACAGATATTCAGGAAGGGAAGACTCTTAATCCGGTGGTGAAGCATGTTACCCAGGAGAAAATCAACCTCTATGCTGAGGCGTCAGGTGATTTTAATCCCATCCACATAGACGAGTCTTTTGCCGTTAAGACTCCTTTGGGTGGAACTATTGCTCATGGCATGCTAAACCTGGCTTATGTGTCAGAGATGATGACTTCGGCTTTTGGCCGAAGTTGGTTGTCCGGGGGCAAGCTTCGAGCAAGATTCAAAGAGCCGGCACGCCCTGGAGATACTGTGACTATCAACGGTAAAATTGATTGCGTTGAACAAGAAGATGGTATATCATATGCAAATTGCAGTTTTGAGTGCCGTAATCAAAAGGGCGAAACGCTAGTAGCCGGGGAGGCAATAGTTAAGGTCTCAAGTGATAAGAGATAGAAGTATGGCTCAAAATGGTAGAGTAAGAGTGGCTGTGGATGCCATGGGTGGTGATTATGCTCCTGGGGAAATAGTTAAAGGGGTGGTGCTTGCAGCTCGGAAAGGCGATGTAGAACTCTTCCTGGTTGGCTCCACGAACATTCTAGAAAAGGAATTGGCCGGGTATGAACTCACCAACGATTCATCCATCCATGTTGTCGAAGCCAGCGACGTTATCAAGGAAAATGAGTCGCCTGTTGACGTAGTTCGTCGCAAGCCTAATTGTTCTGTCGTCGTGGCGGCAAAGATGGTAAAATCAGGCGAAGCAGATGCATTGGTTAGTGCTGGTTCTAGTGCAGCAGCTGCGATAAGTGCCATTCAATATATGGGCATGGTGGATGGGGTGTATCGTCCGGCAATTGTTGGCTCTATGGGTAGCTTTGCACCAAATACTGTGATGGTAGACCTCGGAGCTAATGTAGATTGCAAGCCACACCAATTTCTAGCTTTTGCCATCGCTGGCTCGGTTTACGCTAAGAAGTTCCTTAACATCGCTGACCCTAAAGTAGCTTTGCTAAGCACTGGAAATGAAGAAAATAAAGGGAGTGAAGCAGTGCGTGAAACTTATTCCCTTCTCAAGAATAGCGGGTTGAACTTTATTGGCAATATAGAGGGCAATGATATCTTGAGCGGCAAGGCCAATGTCATCGTCTGTGACGGCTTTGTGGGCAATGTTCTTTTGAAGTTTTATGAAAGCATCGCGGGTTATGCTAAGGATTGGACAGTGCGAAAGCTGAAAAAGTGCCCACCTCTAGGTGCCTTGGTTAAACTATTGTTTAATGGATTATTCCCGGCAACCAAAATATTAAGTGAAACTGAGAAGCGAGGTGGTGGTATTTTGTGGGGCGTTAATGGCGTAGTCAGGATAGCGCATGGAGCTAGCCGAGCCCCCCAAATAGCTAATGCTATAGAAAGCGCCAAGGAAGCGGTAAAAGCCGAGGTTGTTGAAAGCTTGAAGTTGGAATTAGCAAAACTAAACCAAGGAGGTAAATTATGACCATTGAAGAGCAGATAAGAGACATCGTAGCCAAGATTACTCGTGTTGATAAGAGCATTATCACTCGAGAAAGCACATTCAAAGAGATTAAGGCGGATTCTCTGGATGTAGTGCAGGCATTGGTAGCGGTAGAAGAGACCTTTGGGATTGAAATCCCTGACGAAGAAGCCCAGCAGTTTAAGAACTTCGGCGACTTTGTCTCCTATGTAGAGAATCATGTAACGCAAACGGAGAAGGTTTAGCTATGTCTCTTGAGGGGAAGCTGGCTTTAGTTACCGGCGGTGGGCGAGGTATTGGACGGGCGATTGCATTAAAACTTGCTTCTCAGGGTGCTGATATTATTATCGATTTTTTCCGCCGTCGCGATACCGCGGAACAAACGGCTAAGGATATCGAGGCTCTGGGCGTGAAAGCTGAGGTCGTCCGGGCTAATGTGGGAGACCCGGCCAAGATAGATGAAATGTTTGATATGATTGGCAATAAATTTGGCCGCCTTGATATCTTGATTAGCAATGCTGCTTCAGGTGTAGGTCGCCCTATAATGGATATAGATGTTAAGGCATGGGAATGGACTATGGACATAAATGCTCGGGCCTGTCTACTCTGTGCTCAAAGGGCAGCCAAACTAATGGAGGGCAGAGGCGGTAAGATAGTCAGCATCTCTAGCCTGGGTTCGCGCTTTGCCTTGCCTAATTATACTATCGTTGGAGTCTCCAAAGCGGCCCTGGAAGCTTTAACTCGTTACCTGGCAATAGAGCTGGCACCTCAAGGCATTTGTGTTAATGCTGTAGCTGCTTCTGCTGTAGAGACAGAGGCCTTGAAGTTCTATTTCAAAGAGGGGCTGGTGAAAGATAATCGTCAAGCAACGCCAGCGGGAAGAATGGTGATTCCCGAAGATGTCGCTGATGTAGTGGCTTTCTTGTGCAGTGAAGAGGCTTTTATGATAAGAGGACAGACTATTATTGTTGATGGAGGCACCTCTGTAGGGCTCTTCGCCCTTGCAGGAAAAGAGAATAATGAACACGGCTAGAATTTCTGAAGACTCGATGAATTCCTGGGGCACGATAGATATACCGAGGGTTGTAGTGACCGGCATGGGCACTATTAATCCTTTAGGCTTAAATGTGGAGGCGTTCTGGAAGGGATTAGCCGCCGGAAAGTCGGCCTTCGGTCTTATTACCCACTTTGATGCCAGCAACTTTCGAGTGAAAGTGGATGCTGAGGTGCATGGCTTTGACCCCACAAAATATATGGACTTGAAGGTAGTTGACCGGACTTCAAGGACCATTCATTTTGCTATTGCTGCTGCCAGAGAAGCAATACAATCAGCCGGCCTGGATATGAGTCAGGAAAATGCTGAGCGAGTGGGCGTTATCATTTCTACTATGACAGAGCAAGGCTACGTTATTAGAGGATGGGAGCTGTACCAAAAAATAGGTCCTAGAAGAGCCGACCCGCTCTTCATCACCAAGTCGACTGCCAGCGCAGCATCCATGCAGGTAGGAATGATGCTGGGAGCCAAGGGTCCTAACAGCGCTGTAAATAGCCTTTGTGCCAGTGGCATTGATGCTATAGGCACAGCGACCAATTTCATTCGCTTGGGATACGCCGATGTAATGATAGCCGGGGGTTCCGACGCCAGCCTGGAGCCAGTCAGCTTAGCTGGATTGGATGTTATGGGAGCGCTTTCCCGTGAACCTGACCCGGCCAAAGCTTGTCGCCCCTTCGACCTCAATCGCAATGGTTTCGTCTATGGCGAGGGCGCCGGATTAGTTGTTTTGGAAAGCTGTGAACATGCCAGAAAGCGGGGCGCACCTATCCTGGCTGAAATTGGCGGTGTCGGTTGGTCTTTCGACGCCTACGATGCAACCGCTCCGGCCCCTGAGTCTGAGGCTTATGCCATGCGTACTGCCCTGCAGAATGCCAGGGTGAAGATTGAGGAGGTTGATTATATCAACGCTCATGGCACCAGCACCAAGCTGAATGATGCCTATGAAACCAGGGCTCTTAAAATAGTGTTTGGAGAGCGCGCTTACAAAATCCCGATAAGCTCTACTAAGTCCATGATTGGTCATATCATTACCGCGGCCGGCGTTATTGAATCTATTGCCGCTATATTAATCATGAACAAAGGCATTATCCACCCAACCATAAATTATGAGACCCCTGACCCGGACTGTGACTTGGATTATGTCCCCAATATAGCTCGCCCGGCTCAAGTAAATGTATGTATGAAGAATAGCTTTGGTTTGGGTGGTGAAAACTGCTGCCTGGTGCTTAAACGCATCAGTGGGTGAAGGTTAGTAATGGAGTTAGAAGGAAAAGTATCCCTGGTAACCGGTGCCTCTCGGGGCATAGGTAAAGCCATTGCCTTGAAGCTTGCCAGCTTTGGTGCCAGGGTAGCAGTTAATTATGTGGCAATTGAAGCCAGTAATAAGGTTGATGCTGATAATTTAGTGGAGAGCATAACCCGTCTGGGTGGGGAAGCTATGTCGGTTGAAGCTGATATCCGGGATAGTGAAGCAGCGCAAGCTATGGTAGAGCAGGTGAATGATAAGTGGAGCAAGATCGATATTCTGGTGAACAATGCCGGAATAAATAGAGATACCCTTTTGTTAAGAATGTCTGATAATGCCTGGGACGATGTAATCAACACTAATTTACGTGGAGCTTACCTGTGCACCAAGTTTGCCCTGAGGTCTATGATGAGGCAGGAGTGGGGACGTATTATTAGCATATCTTCGGTGGCCGGGATAGTAGGAAATACAGGGCAAAGCAACTATGCTGCTTCCAAAGGAGGACTTATTGCTTTCACCAAAAGTGTAGC
The DNA here is from genome assembly GCA_030603485.1 of Dehalococcoidia bacterium. GTDB lineage: Bacteria > Chloroflexota > Dehalococcoidia > GIF9 > AB-539-J10 > RBG-13-51-36. Next base: position 1,028 of record JAUVXS010000062.1, on the reverse strand, counting down.
TCGAGAGATGGGTTCTCGTAATATAACTGTCAATGCCGTGGCCCCAGGCTATATTATTACTGGGATGACAGATAAGCTGCCTTCGGAAACAAGAGAAGCCATGCTGGCAATGATTCCATTGCAACGCTTTGGCCAACCTGAAGATGTGGCTGAACTGGTAGCTTTTTTAGCCAGTGAAAGAGCCGGTTATATCACGGGACAAGTCATCACTATAGATGGGGGGGTATTTCCTTAATCAGTCCCTGTGGCAAGATGCCAATCTAATGCTACTATGGTTTTACAGGATGTCTGACTATGTGCAAATATCAAAAGGGTATTGACAAAAAATTTCCTTATGTTCATAATACATCGCATTACGATACAAGGGTATATAAGGCACAATCTAGGTTTTGTACGTTTCTTGCTATTTTCACGGGATGCGACCTTTCCCGGAGCAGTTACATGGTGACAAAGTCTTGGAGCAGCGACTTTTAATTAAGGGGTATTGACAAAAAATTTCTTTGTATTCATAATACATCGCACCACGATATAGAGGATGATTTTGCTAAATAAGAAGAAAGGTATAAGGTGGGGCACATGTGCCCATCGTTATATCAGTATTATTCGCCATAGTGAGATGTCATGCAGCTACTAGTGCCAACGAATTGGGACCCAGACTTGATATTACCATTAAGCAGGCTGGAGGCTGATGTACATATATATGGCGTATTACCCACCTCAATGATAGGTAGTGGTGGGAGAGGTCCTGATGAGATCCACATGGTGGAAAATCAGGCGGAGGAATACATTGAGCGAGCTCATGCCGCAGGTCTGAAGTTTGACTATATCTTAAATGCTCCCAGCATGGGTAATATGGAGTGGGATGAAAATACCCATCGAGAGTTGCTAGAGCATCTTAGATGGATCACGAGCATTGGGGTGGATAGCGTCACAGTAGCCATCCCTTATCTGATTGAGCTCATAAAGCGCCAGTTTCCTCATCTTGAGGTAAGGGTGTCAACCATTGCTCATGTGGGCAGCGTTGCTAG
>JAUVXS010000066.1 GCA_030603485.1 Dehalococcoidia bacterium | reverse complement strand
GAGGCGGAAATCAAAGCGGAAACCGGGAGGCAGATCCTGAAGACACAATTTGGCTAAATGTTACCTCTCTCCAATGTGCCTCTAACTATTAGGTTGTTATGCGTAAGAAATCGAAGGAGAGTATCACCGCTCCCCCTGTCTTTGTCTTGGTGGCGGGGGTTGGATTTGAACCAACGACCTCCGGGTTATGAGCCTGATCAGTTTCAACCGCTGATGCCCTCATTGAACAAATTGACGAATTGTGACCTGACACACAATTCGATGGAATGTGTGCTTGATGATCAAGTCGTAAGAGAGCGAGAGACTATGTTGTCTTGCGTCATCGCCGCCGATGCTACCTCTGCCTTCTAAAACACACTATCTCCAATTAGGAGGACTTTTTGGTGTCCACTTCTGTTTTCATAAAAGTCACCGCTGAATATTTTTTCAGTCGAAATCTCCAGTATCTAGTATCCTTTCTTCTTATCTATCACGTTGAATAAATTCTCTCCACTCAGGTAGCGTCTTAGGTTATCACAGAATAGCTCGGTTGCTCTTATATTGTATTCTTCCATGCCACCAGCAATATGGGGGCTGAAGATTACATTGGGGAACTCCCAGAGACGACTGTCGGCGGGCAAAGGCTCGGTAGCGAAGACGTCCAGGCCTGCCCCAGCAATCCAGCGCTCATCGAGAGCACGGACTAGTGCCTCCTCATCCACTATATTACCCCTGGCAATGTTGATTAAATATGCGGTAGGCTTCATAGCTCGAAGTTCTTTTTCTCCGATCAGTCTATTTGTTTCGGAGGTAAAAGGTAGGGAAAGCACCACGAAATCGCTCTCTTTGAGTAACCGTGGTAGTTGCTCTGTAGGCAAAAGGATATCAACATGTTTAGCCCGCGCCACTCGTTTAGTTGACCTACGAGTAGCTACGACTCTCATGCCAAAGGCTTTGGCCAGTCGCGCTACTTCTCGCCCGATATTACCGAGTCCTACTATCCCTACTGTCTTAGAGCGCAAAACCGTCGGCATGAACCGTTTCCATTGCTTTTCTTGCTTTAGCAAAAAGCATAACGGTGCCTGTTTGGCAAACATTAGCATTTGCTCAAGAACGATTTCACCGATTGGAATTGCATGTATGCCGCTCACGTTGGTCATTATCACGGAGCTTTGCCGGAATTCAATATCTAAGAATCTATCTACTCCAGCAGACATCACCTGAACCCATTTCAACTTAGGAGCCCGGGCAATTACGTCGTTAGGAAGTCTAAACCCGTAGATTACCTCGGCCTCTGCCAACAGGGCATCAAGCTCAGCTTTGCGAGCGAAATCTCCTCTTTGTTCAGCATGGGCCAATTCATAGACATTGCTGAGTCTTATCCTGGGGCTAACATTAGTGATTTGCAGCAGTAATTCGTCGCCTATCGGCGCGTTGATCAAAACATTAACCGGTCCCACAGGTGTATGTCTCCTTCTCTCTATTGTAGAGTAGGAAGCGGGCTTTGTCGATGTGCTTGATAGCTTCGGCCTCCCGGACTATTTGCAGGGATTGATCATCAGTCGCGGCACGCAACAGTTAAGTATATGAATTCCTAACCCAGCGGTCAAAGTAGAGATAATCTGCGCATGTTGCAGTTACGATGTAGCGAGCATGGATGACAACATGGTTCGGAATTCAAGGGACGCCATAGCAATTAGGTCTACTATGAATTAAGTATTATGTCTCCAGGATACCACAACAAAAGATTTAGTCTTCGGAAGAGGATTGCACAATACTGACTATTGTGCACTCTAATGAAATTCAACATTCCTCGGAAGTGTGAGCCAAGACTCAGAAACCACGCGTGAAGAAGGTGATTCTTGAGGATTCGTCGTGCCTCAGCTTTCTATTACTGGCAATCCTGCGTCCACCCATTCGGTAATGCCATTTGTTAGATGATAAACACGTGTGAATCCCAGATCGTCCATTGTTCTTAGCGCAGTCCTGCTACGGTTGCCAGTGCGGCAATAAACCAGATAGGTGCCATTCCTGTCTAGTTGTTCTAGCTCTTCACTGAATGAAGGCAGGTTGACATCAATATTTAGCGCACCCTCAATATGTCCGTCGTGAAATTCCAATGACGTTCGCACATCAAGTATGATGAAATCTGGATTACCGTGGTTCTCCTGTATCAGATCGAATGCTTCTTGAGATGTGACATCCTGCACTTCCAGCATGTCATAGGGAGTGCCCAGCCCTTCAAGTGTAAATACCAAAAGAACACTGACTGCAGCTACCAACACCGCTATGATCCAGTAATAATGTCGCCTGATCATTTACCAGCATCATATCAAATGAGGGCATATAACAAGAACGTCAGGATGGTGCCCAGCAATGTAGCGTTTTGTGGTTCCTTGACTCACTAGGGTGCCTCGGACACCGGACAAAGAATATTGATAATCCCTTCGATAAACATGCTTTGTCCTTAGGCTATCAAGCTGTTCTTAGAAGAATGGCGTAGGATAAAACGAGCGAAAAAGCTGCAATAAATACTAGGAGTGAAAAAAGAGTAACACCCGCATTCTTTTCGGTTCCTCGTTTTGCATTGACTGAGACAAGCGACTGTACAATACATCGTTTTGTTGGCTGCGAAATATGTCACCAAACATTGATCTTAACCTGCATACTCATCTTCCATCATTCCATCCCTCTGTCGCTCTCTCGCTCCACTGTCTACTGCTTCATTGTTCCACCGCTCTGCTGCGCCGACGCTGCATCGCTCGGTTGCTCCATCGCTCGGTCACTCTACCACACGGTCACTCTATCGCCTCATCGCTCCACCGCTCGGTCGCTCGGTTGCCATGGACGTGCCTTGCTCCGTGCCGCACTGCTGCAGGGACCGGAGCGTGCAGAGCAGAGAGCGGTGTGTGCAGGGCAGAGACTACAGAGTAGAGACTACAGAGTAGAGAGTGGAGAGCAAAGAGCGTGGAAGGGGCAGTATAGCAGACATACGACAGGGTACGGCGAACAGCCATAGCAGCGTCGAGGAATGAGCGGCAGGTAAGAAGGGATTCGGTTTCCACTCAGGAGCAGCATCTCCAGTTGAACGATTTTGACTCCTGTTGGCCCTTCCGGACTCTGGCAATAGTCTCCTGGAAGATTTCATAAAGCTGGTCCCCAGCGGCCTCAGCCTCTCCACGCTCTCGGCAATATGCTCGGCACCGCCAGCGATGTATTCCGATCGGGGTTGTTGACAGCGGTTGTAAGACTGCACATCACACGCTCTACCTACCTAGCCATTAATTTCTAACTATCGCTTCTTCAGTGTAATCTATTGCACGAAGGGAAGCAGGCGGACCCCCCTTTAGTTTTGTCACCATTTTGCCACCATACCGGTTAGCACCTTTTGACACAGGGCAGCACAACCAGATACAAAAGCTATTTTTGCCCTAAACAGGACAACACAAAATCGTACCTGGAGGGACTAAGCGACATCTCAGGTCTCTGATTAAGAGTCAGCTGCTCTACCAGTTGAGCTAGCGGCCCGCGGTAATAATGTTAGCATTAAGGAACGGTGCAGACAAGTAGAGCTATAACGAATGCATTGCCTTTGTGGATTATGGTAGAATGAACCTTGGCTAATGAAAATTCTTCGTGAAGTCGGCATAACTGTTCTTATCGCCGTAGTCGTTTTTGTTCTCCTTCAGCTAAATGTACAGAGCTATACTGTGGTAATGTCCAGTATGGAGCCCAATATCCATGAAGGTGAATGCATTGTGGTTAACAAGGCAACTTACCGTTCCTCTGACCCACAGCGAGGACAGGTAATAATCTTTGTCCCGCCGTTTGATTCCCCGCACCCTTTCATCAAACGCGTTATCGGCTTGCCCGGCGAGATCGTGGAGATTAAAGATGGAAAGGTTTTTGTCAACGACACGCCTCTAGATGAGGAAGATACCATCCCGTCCCCAAACTACACGATGCCGGCCAAAAAAATTCCTGAGAACGAATACTTCGTCCTCGGTGACAATCGCAATAGCAGTAACGACTCGCATAGTGGCTGGACGGTGCCCCGGGATAATATCATCGGCAAGTCCTGGTTTATCTACTGGCCACCAAGCAGTTTAGGGGTAGTCAAGCATTACAGCTATCCTGAGTTGCTTGGGACCGAGGGGCAAGAGATAGTGTCTTACCAGTCGCTTTGAGGAATAAATTGAGTGACGAGGTACTGGAGATATTCAAGACGGCTGGAGCAATCAAAGAAGGCCATTTCCTGCTCGCCTCTGGATTACATTCGCCTGTTTACTGGGAAAAGTTTCGCATCTTGCAGCATCCGCATCTCACTGAGAGACTGTGTCGCCTTATCGCCCAGCACTTTCAAGGGCAAGAAATAGACGTAGTTGCGGGACCAACCACCGGCGGCATTATTCTGGCCTTTGAAACCGCCCGCCAATTAGGAGCGAGAAGCATCTTTGCCGAAAAAAAAGGAGAGGCAAGGGTCTTCCGGCGCGATTTTGAAATTACACCCGGTGAACACGTCCTAATTGTGGATGACATCATGACCAAAGGAGGTTCACTCAGGGAGACGATAAGTGCTGTAGATAAACTGGGGGGAATTGCCATTGGTATTGGAGTGCTTGTCGACCGCAGTGAGGAAAATCCGGACTTTAATCTGCCCTTCTTCAGTTGTCTTCGTTCTCCCACTGCAGCATATTCACCTGAAGAGTGTCCCCTTTGTGCTGCTCACATCCCCCTGGTCAAGCCTGGTGCCTCAAGCTAGCAAATTGCTTAACCACCCTGGACCGTTATCGCGAGCCCCGGCTGGCAGAGGCGTGGCAAGCTTTCGGGATGCTTCGTTCCGTTGTCAACTTTTGCTTCCGACTGAGCTCTGGCAATGACAAGTAAAATCTCCTGGTCGCCTTGCTTGACACTGGAATGGCGAAAACCTACAATATCCTTGATGCCGAGGTAGCTCAGGTGGTAGAGCAGCGGACTGAAAATCCGCGTGTCAGCGGTTCGACTCCGCTCCTCGGCACCGGCTATGAGATTGTAGAGCAGAACCAGGTTAGCAGTAGAACGCCTCCTCGCGAAGGGAGGTCACTGGGAATGTTTAAGGGGATTAAGGTTTCCAGGGTAGGTGCGCCGAAGTGGCGGAATGGTAGACGCGGCAGTCTCAAAAACTGTTGGGGGGCAACCCTCGTGTCGGTTCGAGTCCGACCTTCGGCACCACGGATTTAGAAATTTAACGGGGTACTAGTGCCGGGTTGTGTAGCGGTAGCACAGAGGACTTTGGATCCTTTAGCCCAGGTTCGAATCCTGGCCCGGCAGCCAATTTAAAGGAGAAATAGCAAAGCACTGGCAAGGTTGTCGTTCGGGAAAGGGAAACACATCTGAAACAAGAGGCGGTTAAAGTCGTGAGGAATTTCGTCCCACTGTGCAGGAAGGTGTGGCCTCATCCGGGTGAAAGGCTTGACGTTAAGGCAAAGACAAATGGAAGAAGTTAAGCACGTGAGCATATATACCGATGGCGCATGCATTGGAAATCCTGGCCCCGGTGGGTATGGAGCAATACTGCTCTATCAGGGGCATAGAAAAGAGCTGTCAGGGGGCTATCGCAGAACTACTAATAACCGAATGGAGATAATGGCTGCCATTGTTGGATTAGGGGCTCTAAAAGAGCAATGCAAAGTGACGTTGTACAGTGATTCTGAGTACCTGGTAAAGGCGATGTTGAAAGGATGGGCTCAGAGATGGAGAGCAAACGGATGGAAGCGCAATAAACGGGGAAAGGTATTGAATCCAGATCTCTGGGAGAGGCTCCTGCAACTATGCGAGTATCATGAGGTACAGTTCGGTTGGGTTAAGGGGCATGCCGGAACCCCGGAAAATACACGCTGCGACGAGCTGGCCATGCAAGCTGCCCAGCAACCGAATTTGCCTGGTGACGATGGTTACATCTCTCACGGTGAGATAAAGTAAACAGCAAGGCATACCAGACTATGAATTCGCATTCGCCAAGGTGAAAGCCACGCTGCTTATCACTACACTGATGAAATATGGGTAACCATGCCGATACATAGAAGGGAAACTCAGGGAAAGGCAACTTGAGAAAAATCCCGAAAAATGCCAAAATCAGTGCTAGCGAACCTGAGCAGTTGCGCTAAGGTATTCGTTCCCCGGTAGCTCAATGGTAGAGTAGGCGGCTGTTAACCGCTTGGTTGCAGGTTCGAGTCCTGCCCGGGGAGCTTGGAATTAATCTTGACAGCGCGGAGTTGATATAGTACAAATTAAGAGCTCGAAAAGACTGAACTATACATGCTGGTCATATCGGGCAACTAATTACTTATCATGAATGGTAAATCAACCGGGACTAACTCAGGCAATAGGATTCAAGTAAGGCTTGAGGCATTAGCGCCAGAAAGGGAGCGAGAAAATGAGTGACAACGAAACCTTTGAACAATTGAAAAAGCTGATCGTAGAACTGTTGGAGGTCGATGAATCGGAGGTGGTCCCTGAAGCATCATTTGTTGATGACTACAATGCTGACAGCCTGGACTTTATTGAATTGATTACTGCGGTGGAAGACACCTTCAAAATCGAAATCCCCGATGAGGACGCGGAGAAATTGGATACTGTTCAAGACGCAATTGACTACATCGAAGCAAAAATCTAGAAGGTAGCCATTGCTGGCATGAGCACTCATATTTTCTCTTTACTGCTTGTGATGGGGCTGACAGGGCTAGAAAATAAGCTCAAAAAGCTTTTTGGTTGGGAAATAAGTATTGAACGAGAGTGAACAGGGCATTTAAAAGAAGAGTAGTAATCACTGGACTCGGTTCTATTACTCCCTTGGCCACGGGTGTTGAGGAATCTTGGCGAAAGCTATGCCAGGGCAAATCAGGAGTGGCTAGAATCACCAAGTTTGACCCTTCTGGTTTTAACGTGCAAATCGCTGCCGAGCTCAAGGATTTTCATCCTGAGAATTTTCTGGATAAGAAAAAAATTAGAAGGACAGACCCCTTCATACAGTATGCAATGGTGACTGCTCGTATGGCAATAGATGATGCCGGATTGACTATTAATGGAGATAATGCCAGTAGGGTAGGAGTAGTGCTAGGCACATGTGCTGGCGGTATGAACATGTATGGAAAGAACCTCTTAGCCCTTTGTAATGAAGGGCCAGAGAAGGTTTCCCCTTTCTTCATTCCTGGATTTATATCCAACATGGCGGCAGGAGAGGTCTCCATGGCTTTTGGTGCCCGGGGACCGAGCAAATGTGTAGCTACTGCCTGTGCCACCGGAAGCAATTGTATTGGTGATGCCTTCAGGCTTATTCAGTATAATGAAGCAGATGCGATGATCGCCGGAGGGAGCGACGCCTACATTCTCCCCGTCGCCGTTGCTGGCTTTGACAAAATGAGAGCCCTATCGCGAAGGAATAATGGGCCTGCGAAGGCGAGTCGTCCTTTTGATAAAGACCGTGATGGTTTTGTAATCGGAGAAGGTGCCGGGGTTGTCATCTTGGAAGAAATGGAGTCAGCCGTGCGAAGAGGGGCTAAAATCTATGCCGAGCTTATTGGCTACGGCTCCAACATCGACAGCTTTCATATAACTGAGCCTGACTGGGAAAATCAAGCACGGTGTCTTAAGCTGGCCTTAAGTGACGGCGCTATTTCACCCGGAGATGCTGGGTACATCAACGCTCATGGAACGTCTACCGTTATCAATGATGTATGTGAGACTAAGGCTATAAAGGTAACCTTCGGAGAACACAGCAAAAAGGTCTCCATAAGCTCCAACAAATCCATGATCGGCCATTTATTGGGGGCAGCAGGTGCAGTAGAAGCTATTTTCACTGTTCTTACTCTCAGGGATGGTATTATACCGCCTACCCTAAATTGTGACACTCCAGACCCTGAATGCGATTTAGATTATGTCCCCAACGTAGCCAGAAAAGCGCAGGTAAATATAGCTCTTTCCAACTCCTTTGGCTTTGGTGGAATTAATGCTACCCTGGTCTTTAAGAGGTTTGAAGAATCATAGTTCAAAAACGCTGTTCAAGGCCTCTTGCAACTGCTCCTCACTGGCAAATGCGCCCACGTGGACGTCCTTAACCGTACCTTCGCTATCGACGAAGAGTGTAAATGGAATAGATCCTCGTGGGTTGTCGTACTTCTGAGAATAGTCCCTGAAAGTTTCCCTAGTACTATCCAGTGCTATTATCATGGTTGGTTCATAGTCGCCAAAGAAGGTTTGCACACTTGCAGCATTATCAGCTATATTAACGGCTATAACTTTTATCTCTACTCCATTTTGTAGGGCTGCATTCTCAAGGTAGGGCAGCTGTTTCCTGCACCAAGAACACGAAATAGACCAAAAGTTAAGCACTACCGGAGTCCCTTCCAACTCAGACAGGGTTATGTTAGCCCCTGTCATAGTAGGCAATGTGAAGTCCGGTGCCTCGTCCGATTGTGGTGTTGAGTCTGACGGATTACAGGAACTACAATTCAGAGCGATTACAACTATAGCAGCAACCGTGATAATCAGGATTGCCATTATTATCAACCGAGTCTTTGACGTTCTACCAGCCATATTGGTAACCTCCTTGCATAAGATCCATGAGATACTCCAGGTAACCGGTCAACATCAGAATTCCTACGCTGATGAGCAGTACCGCGGCTACAAGGGAAGTGACGAAAGCATGGCGGCTAAGCCATCTGATGTACCGTGATGCTGCCCCTAACGCTAGACCCACGGCGATGAAAGGCAGACCCAGCCCCAAACAATAAGCAAGTAAAAGATAAACTCCCTGCCACGCCGTTTGTGAGCTCGCGGCCAGGGCCAGTATGCCTCCAAGAATCGGTCCAACGCAAGGAATCCAGCCCAGGGAGAATATTACCCCTATTAACAGAGACCTCAGATAGCCCGTACCTTTGGCCCTGGCAAAGTCAAGGCGTTTCTCATAATTTAGCCAGGGCACCTTGGTAGCGGCTATTAGGAATATGCCAAACATGATTAATAAAGCACCGGCCACTTTATCCAACACTTCCTGTGGCACCGTGGCCCCTAATAAGCCAAGAGAAGCTCCCAAAGCGGTGAAAACTAGGGAAAAACCGATGATGAAGCTGATGGTATGAAGGAAAATATGTCTTCGGTCAGCGAGGTCTGGGGTAAGTACTGATGCACCAGCTATGTTAGCCAGATATACGGGAACTAGCGGTAAAATACAAGGTGATAAAAAGGATAGAATCCCCGCGGTGAGAGCCGTTAAGATGGTTATGCTCGACATCTCCACGCCCTCGTGTATACTATGTGGTTCTTCACCTTATTTATTCTCTCTTCAGTATAGCAACTATGCCATAAACTGACAAAGAATAAAGCTTTTGCTACCACACAGTATTTGATACAATAATTGACCGTGGGGCTGTAGCTCAATTGGGAGAGCGCCTGCTTTGCAAGCAGGAGGTAAGGGGTTCGAATCCCCTCAGCTCCACTTGGGGTATCAATAGGCAGAACTGACACCCTATCAGTTGTCTTGCAGTGAGGCGGTACCGGCAGAGCATAGCGTATTGTTGCGTCGTTGCCCTTTATCTCAATCCGCTTGATGAACGTCTTTAAGAATGCTTTGC
>JAUVXS010000005.1 GCA_030603485.1 Dehalococcoidia bacterium | reverse complement strand
CTCATATTTTCATTTGCCATATTAATATGGCGAATGACCTGTCTAAGCGGGCTTAAGCGGTAGGAAGACCTCGTATTTTCAAGCTGTTTTGCACCCTAGCTGCCACCTGGTTTGCTGAATTAATCCGTCAATGGCAAAGAGGTGGTGATTTAGAAGCCTTTTATCTACTTTTCGGCAAAGTGTCCGGCATATAATATAGCAAAGACCATGGGGAATTTTAATGGGGTTGCGGGGAAGATTATGCCATGGTGAGAGCAATGTCCTAGTAGCTTTCTACCATTCCAAAGCTAGATTGTCGCAAGCGCCATAGCTGGCCGCCCCGGCTATGTCGCTACTATCGGGTCAGAATCCATGGACGAGTTGGATGCCGTCACTCATAGTCCAGAACGATGATACCTTTTGCCGCCTGTTCTGCGCGATGCCTCTTCATTTGCCTCTCCGTCACTTCATCTGTAACGTCCACGTAGCTGTGAGCATCAACCCTACCACTTGAAGGCTCAACCGACGGAGGGTGAGGTAGCGGAAATGGCGGCGGTGGCAACGGCGGCAGCGCTTGGGCTATACCACCCAAGAAGTTTGTGATGTCTGCAAGAGGATTGAATTTGCCTGGCATAATTACCTCCTTTGTTTTGAGGCAGGCAGCTAAGCGGTAGACCACCTGCCCCAGCAACGTATTCGGCTGTTCCCGGACTGCTAATCGACCCTGCATAGTCCAGAAGCAATATAATTATAGCACTATCGTCATGCTCTTGCCCTTCCATTTTCGGGAGCCAAGGCTAATACCTGAGCCCGGAGCCTCAATTGGCAAAATAAGGCTCACTAGGGTAAGAATCCGGGCGTTTTCCAGCGTGGTGAAGGGGATTGTACCTTTGTTTTAAGAGGGGCGAAGCCCCTCTCCTTCAAAGGAGAGGGGGAACACAGGTCGAAGACTCTTCGAGGGGTGAGGTTAATAAACAATTTGGCTTTTAGTTAATTCTGAGGATCAATTTGAGAGATGTCAACCTGATTCGTTAAAAATTGAATAGATTTTGGGCCTATTCCGGCTACAAGAATACTTTGAAAATCGGGAAAATAACAGCCTGACTTTTAATCAGGGTGTCACAGGTTCGAGACCTGTACGGCCTACCAAAGCTAGAAGACCGTCCCTGCCGGGGAGTTTTGAATAGAATCAGGGTGTCAAGACACTAGGTCAACCGACACCCTGATTCTATTGTTTTTATAGCAATATATCAAGTTATTTATATACACCAAATATTCATTCTTTGGAAGCTGCTGGAGTTGACCCTCTCATTCCTTGCATGTAAAACACTCATGCTAGAATGTGAAGGCCGCTTGCCTCCTTTCCTTCTTACTCCTGCACAAAGGAGTCTTTATTTAGCTTCTTTGACTACGTATGTCTATACTTGGCTTAATAGAATTGAACTTAACTCTGTTGGAATCCATACTTTTGTTCCCGTTTAATAAGTGCTTCGCGCCCACCTTCCAATATATGAGTTATCTCATCTCTTATTGATGTGTCTTCAATTGATCCTACTTTATATCTAATAACATTATTCTTGAATTCGGCTACAATTACTTCTTCAGCATCTGTATTTATAACAAGGTTCGCGTTATTTGTTGCAGTAATTATTTGTCTTCTCTTTTTAGCTTGTCGGATGGCATCCTTCAATTCATCGTAAATGAATTTGTTATCTAGGTTCTCTTCTGGCATATCTACGATGAGGGGATAATCACCTTCTGCTAAGAAGATTTTCAACAGTACAGTACCTTTTTGTCCGATGGAGAGCTTATCCATGTTAGTATCGTTAAAGAAAACATTTGTATTCAGCGAATAATAGTTCTTAAAAACCCAATTATAAAAATCAAGACTGCTTTTTCTTTTTTTCAAGTGATTCTTATGAATCATTACTTCTGAAATGAATTTGGTTAAATCCTTTCTAATCTGCTCTTTCGATTCTTTTTTTATTGTTTCTCCAAGTATTTTTGCAAATCGTTTAATCTCTTGCTCTGGTACTGTGATCAAATTCAGAATTTCTTCACCGGAGTTTAAAAATTCCTCCGAATCAAAATGGACACTTGATTCAAACTTGACTCCGCTCAATATTTTGCTTGACTCTTTTGAGAACGTCTCTATTACTTGTTTGTAAAACTGTCTCCACTCCAAGAACTTGCACATCAATTCTATAAAGTTATCTAACCTAATTATTTCAAGTTTATCTATTTTCCTTTTCTTGTCATCAACTTCTTTTATTTTAGTTTTTACTGCATTTATATCTAGTTTAATAGCATTTATCTCTTTTAGCACTCCCGCTTCAGCTTTTTCAAGTCCCTCCAGATTGGCTAAATCTTCCTCGACCTTCTTTATTTCTCCTAACACCGCTGTTTCAATACCTCTAGTAGTCACCAGTGCCTTTTCAATAGCCACTAATTGCACACTGTAATCAACGTCAGAGACCTTGTTTTCTATATTGAATTCAGATAAAAAGTTATTGATTCTTTCAATCTTTTCATTTAAGTTGATTTTTGAGTACTGAAATTCCTGTTTTAAAGCTTCGCATTCCAATACAAAAGACTCAATCTTCGCCTTTTTTCCTTGAAGCCCTTTTTCGTTATCACGCAAGTCTTGAGCTTTCCCTTGAGCCTCTGCTTTCATGTTTGCTTTTAATGCTCCCAGCTCATTATTCTTATTCTTTAGTTCCCCATTTTTATTAGCTAATTCCTCGGCAAGCCTTTTCTCAATTTCAATGGTTGTTTCTTTTTCCAATGAGAAAACACTTCCGTTTGTTTCCTCAATCCTTTTTATTATTTCTTCGACCTCATCTTCTATTTTTTTAAATTTCTCTTCGAAATTACCCTCTACTACCTGCTTATTATCGAAGATTACCTGCTGTATTTTTTCATTTAATTTCTTTCTGTTGCTGCTGTATTCTTCTATTTGCCCTTGTGGTAGGTAGGTCACTTTTACCAGGTCAAAAAATTTATCTTCTGTAAATCTCTTCGAAAATCCGTCTACGGGGCCTATAAAATCAATTCCCACTTCTAAATCTGGATTATCTGGTTCGATTCTTTGGACAAAGGAATTCTTTTCTAATGGGGCCCCTTTCCCCCCTTTATAACACCTTTCCTCGAAGCAGTTTACAATCAAATCCAAAATAGCCGTCTTGCCTGAACCTTTTCCTCCTATTATTGTCACCAGATTCTTGCTCATTCCTATTTCATCACCAACAATTGATAATTCGTCATTTACCTGGCAGTTGCTAATTTTTACAGAGCCAATAGAGTGGATGTTTTTTCTCTCCTGTGGGTCATCAGCCTGTATCTTTATCCTGTCTGATGGTTCGTATAATATCTGCTTTAATCCCTCAAAGCTAGGATCGGCCTTAATCCAGCAGAATCGATTTATGTCTGGCAAACATAGTTTTTCGAAACAATGGCAATCCGAACCATGTATACAAGGCTTAAGAGAGCCAAAATCCTCTACAAATTCTTCTTGAGGAATATCTTTTAGCCCTAAAGCCCAGTCTCTAGTATTTTGATTCGAGGAAAATATGCAATGTGATTTAACAAGTAAATTTTTTCTTATAGTATGGTCACGTCCTTCCCAGTCAATCAGTGCCCACTCAGGCTCAGCTATCGCCAGTATATATTTTCCTTCAAAGCATTTCTTCTGGAGAGCTAAAATTATTTCGTCCATCGAAACTACTACATTCTTGCACCCAACCACCCAGTCATCCTTTCCTTTTGCGCTGCCTTATTTCGCCTTTGTCGTCTTCCCAAAGTCAGTAATGTTCTTTCTATTCAACCTTCTTTTCTCTCCACCGGCAATTTCGAATTTCACATCCTCCAGAAATTCTTTCTCAATAAGCTCAGTAGACAATTCATTACTGAAGATAACATGATAATTGATACTACGATTATCTTTACCAACAAATTTATCTATTCGAAATTCAATATTTGGCAGTATCAAAGTAAAATTTTCCAACCTTCCCTTTGCGCTATATTTCAGAGTTTTTTTGTATCCATCTAAACTAAAGTAATCCGTTACACATATAGCACATATGTCCTCAATCTCTTCTAATTTGGAAATATACTTTTCCCAAATATCACCTCCATACTGCTCACTTTCACCAGTATCAAAGCGATATTGGTTTTCAAAGGATGCGGGACTATGCACATGGAGGTCCCATTTACGAAATATTGACCCTGTATACATACTGCCACCTCCCCATTTCATTCTGCGCTCTACAATTTTTTCACTATGCAGACAATTATCAAACTTTTCGAGTGATGCCGATGAGATCTGCGTTCTCAAGCTTTAGGATCTGGCTGTCGAAGTCTAGCGATTGGTCTCTCCCGAGTAAATCCCTGAATCGGGTGATTGCTTCTTGCTTAGGGTTCACAATGCGGATTTTCAACTTCGCATGTTGAGCACGGCCCGTTCGAGTTCTGATGAGGTTACTACGTAGTGCTGCACGGAAGACCCACCTCGCATGCCAATCTAGGGGCGGGAGAGAGTAGCCTAATATGTAGACTTCAGCGGCATTTCGCAGTGCATTGTAAGCTCCGCGCCAGATCTCTTTGAAGAGATCGTCCCGCTGTTTCTCGAACGAACGCTGTGACTCATTTGAAGTTTCCGACCAGAATACCTTTGCATTTACCGGTGGCACCATAACAGGAGATCGACGCCCGTAGCTCTTTAATGGGAACTTCAGTGTTTCTCTGCAATTTACATATGCGCAACGTCGCCAATCCTTCCGAAACGGATGCGCACCATCCACAGATTCGTACCCCTCCGAGGGCATCTCATACCAGTTGACTGACCCGTGCGGTTTCAGAAGAGTCAATGCATTGTGAGGCCCGCTTGGAAGGTAGCGCAGGGGAAGGGGCTGCTTATCGAACTCTTGGATGCAGTACTCAATCGCCACATCCCAGTTGAAGATGATTACTGTATCTCCTGAGTGAAGCATCCTAACCCAATTGGCTAAGGGGCTTGTTGACTTGAGGGCATTAAGCGATTGATTAAGGACTTGCTTCATCAACCTAAGCAGGAGAGTCCGGACTTGGACCAGTGAATTTGTGGGAATGAGGGGGCTATTCCGGATATCGTTCATTTGAATCCACGTGTCTAGCAGACTCATGAATTCCTCGATGTTCCCGCGTTTGCGAACTGATGGGTAGAGATAGTTGAGCACCTTAGGAAGCAGCTCATGGTGCCTGAAATGTGTATCTTGCTGGAGACATTCCTCCAGAAGTCGATCTGTGGTGGGGGCACCAAAAGAGGCTGAAGCGCCAGCGCCAACAACCCACACTCGGCCCGATCCAACTGCTTTAGCCACCAAATCACCTCCTCACCCTACATAGTTGACTGAGCTACTCTTTGGGAAGGCAGGTCACGATCTCGTTCATCTTCTTCCACATAGCTTCCACTTGTTCGAGGGACTTACCCTTAAAGAATAGGATAGTGTCCTCCAATTTGCTGTCTTGTTTCTCTGCCTCGGACCTGAGATGTATCAGATGTGCAAGAATGGCCTTTCTGAGGATCTTCAATTCATTGGGGTTCAATGGCCAAGCCGCTGAGTCCTTGTACCACTTGTGCAACAGCACTACTATCTCTAGTATACTAACTATTATTGTTTGAAACACCATTACAGTTGGAAATGGTTGGTAGAAAGGTCCTATGAACAGCTTTGTGTTCGCCTTTCGCTCAGGGCGCAAAGCCATTCCGAGACCTACAGATGATGGGTGCGCACTTGCTGAGGTAATATCGAACTGGTCTCTGTAAGATTGACCGTTTGGAATCGTTTTCCATACCTTCGGTAGTGAAAATCGCTTTCTTTGACTAAGGCTCTTTGACTTCATGAATGCGTCAGCTTCTTTCGGATGAAGTTGTAGATATTGAATCAGAACTACAACCTCCGTCATATCCCTTTGCATGATAGAAGCTTGTAGTATATGTCCGCTACAGAGAAGACTCAGTCCAGATTGTGCATCTGAGTGGAAACGAGACCCCAAGAGCAAAGTTGCCTGCTTTAGAGCTTCATCAATAGGGGTCTTGCCATCTATTTCGTTGAGCGCTTCCAACTCTTGACACAGCAATGAAAGGAGATGCTCCTGAGCAGCCTTGCCCTCACCAAGCAAGGCTGTTACTTGGGTTTCGACAGTCTTGAGGGATTCGGTTACTATTTGATACTTCTCTTTCATTTCGAGTCCGGAGCGTGATGGTACGATTAGTTGGCGCCCTAACGCTGGAGATGACTGGTTTCCCAAATGATTATATCACCCTTTGAGTTACAACTACAGACATAAAGGTGAGCGGTCCCCTTCTTAGTTTTCAGTCTCACATTACACCTAGATCGGTTTCAGTGGGCAGGTTAGAGCCATCATAATCTCCTTTGAAGTACATTGGCCACCTCCTCAGCGATACCTAAAGGAGAGTTATCTTTACACTTCTCGTAAGAGACACTTTATGTGTTCAGATTACTTTTGTCAAGAATGATGTAAGTTTTAGTTGAACTTACTGTTGAAACTTAATTAAGTGGCGAAGAATGCTTCTACCAAAGTACCCAACACCCTGACTTAGGTTCAAGGTGTCAAGCAAAGCTAAGACGTGCTATGTGAGCAGTTACACCACCTCCCTCTCAATTGTCGTAACTACATTCCGTGCGCCCAGGGGTTCATCTCTATTCAAGCTGTTGACAATAACTACAGATGAGACTAGGATTTGCTATGAAAGGGCCACTATTTCAGCTCGTTTGCTAACAACAAGGAACATGAATGAGTAAGCGACAAAGGGAGATTTTCCTGTCAGCACTGCTTTCTGATCTGCTTTCTCAATACTCTAAATGGCATATAGATGACCATTGTAAGATTGAGTGGAGAGGCCAACCAAGAAACCTATGGCCAGAGGCAGACCTCATTATAGATGCACCTACCGGTCGATTCATAGTCGAATATGATGAAGATAGCGACCCTTGCAGGAGTCTTATCAAATACTGGCCTCTTATACACCAAACTGGGCGGCTTCCCTTTACAATCATAGGAATTTGGAGAAGGGGACCAACAATTGGACGTGGTTATGCTGAATTAGCCAAATGGGCCGGTGCAAGACTGATGGATCTTTACCCAACATTCGTTTACAAATTTGTCGAGAGGACAGATGAGAAGTCCATAATGATAGCCAGAGAGGTAGCACAAATAGTCGAAACTACTCCACCTATTAACAGCCCAAGTAGTGAACGGAGATAATTGTTCAGGTAAGTTAGAATGCTTTACTCTAAGAATCAGGGAAACATAATATGCATCTGTGGACTGATGAAACAAATATACCTGAATGGCTAATTTACCTATTAGGAGTTCCTAACATACCTGAAGAGTTAAGAACAGAGCTATTACAAGCTCGTAAGGAAATTGACGAGCGAGGTGCTGTGACTTACCCCACAAAGGCACGAGTCGAGTATTATCTCCACCACTATCACGACTATCTTTCGACGCTTCTTAAGGAACCGGAATAAGCATGACTTGCCTTTGCAATGTCGCAACTACATTCCGCACGCCCAGGGGCTCATTGTTACATTAGGATGTTGACAAGGGCATTTCCGAGGAGTATAACAAAGATACCTCGGGATGGTCTTGGATGTGAAAGGAGGATGAGGTGAAAAGGCTATTCTTAGTTGGTTTAATACTCCTAGTCCTAGTTTTTAGTATCATAAGTTGCACATCAACTTCAGCACCATCGCCAGCCCCTTCACCTGCCCCGACTCCGGAACCTACACAAACTCCTACGCCTGAACCTGAACCAGCCCCAGCTCCTGCACCTAGCCCCACTCCAACACCAGTACCAACGCCCGCTCCAGCACCCGCGCCTACTCCGGCTCCAACCCCTCCAACGGAAGAACTAAAAGTTCACTTCATTGATGTTGGTCAAGGAGATTCAATCCTAATTGATTTGGGAGAGATTGAGATTCTGATTGATGGTGGCGGTAAATCACCCGGAGTAGTTGCATATCTAAATGACTATATAGATGGAGCCATTGAGGTGATGGTTGCAACTCACCCTCATGCTGACCATATCGGAGGATTAATCGCTGTATTGGATTCCTTTAAAGTTGACGAAATCTGGTTAAATGGAGATACCTCAACATCCAAAACCTATCATGAATTTATGAACCGAGTCAATAATGAAGGCGCCTCCACCAACGAGGTTCTACGAGGGCAGTCAATAGAGGTAGGTAACCTCACTTTCATAATCCTCCACCCTGTTAAACCCCTATTTGATGACACAAACAATAATTCCATTCTGCTTAAGTTAGACTTTGGTAGTATAGCTTTCTTGTTTACAGGAGACGCTGAAAAAGAAGCTGAAGCTAGTATACTTGAATCGGGACTACCGGTTCAGGCAGATATTCTGAAAGTAGGTCATCATTGCTCAAGAACTTCATCATCTGCTCAATTCTTAGACGCTGTAAAGCCAGAGGTAGCTGTCTACATGGCTGGGGAAGGTAATAGATATGGTCATCCGCATCAGGAGACCATCAATACTCTTACTAGCGTTGGTGCTAAGATATATGGCACGGATATCTATGGCAATATCATAGTAACTACCGATGGGGAAGCATTTTCAATCAAAACAGAAAAGTAATCTACGCCTTATTTATATCCTTTTACATAGATAAAATCGCTACACCATGTGTTGTAACTACATACCGCATGCCTATAGAATAGGGAAAAATTGGCAAGTTAATTATGAGCAGTAAGAATCGCATAATAATACTAGTTGCCGCAAAATTAGCCTTATCCCTTCCTATTTTAGTCGTGTTTGTAGTGATACTTCACGAAGGTGCACACTTTGTTACTGCACTGATTCTAGGCGTCCCAATAGCGAATTTTGTTTGGTTTGACCCGAATTATCTATCACCTGTGCTTAAATCAGCATCTGTAGGATATTCTATCGGAGCACAGATAGTTGGTTATGCTGGAGGTCTGGTTACTGGAACAGCGTTATTAGCAGTATTGGCTTTGAAAAGAGCTTGGTTTAAGAAATCGCTATACAAGTGGTTCCTTGGGCTATCTATTGCTACATTCGGATTTTGGCAAATATCTCACGGTATTCTTGAAGGAGCTTTTCATCAAAAGTATATCTCAGATGTGACGAATCTATTTAGTTCAAGTTATTACATTGGCTATGCTTCTGGATTGTTCGGTATGGCTCTATACTGGTTATCGATGCGTGGGTTTAAAGAATTACTGGTTGAGGAAATACAGAATTGAAATATCCCCTCGAAGCATATCTGGATATAGAGACTACAGGTCTGTCTCCTGTATATAGTGAAATCACAGTGGTAGGTATTCATCGTGTTGATAGATATAATGTCAAATTTATCCAACTGGTGGGTGAAGATGTAACCACTGATAGCATATTGGAAGCCTTAGAAGGGGTCGACGTTATCTATACTTACAACGGCAGTGGATTTGATCTGCCATTCATTCACTCCTGCATGGGAATCAATCTGGCTGAAATATTTAAACATCACGATTTAATGTATGACTGTTGGAGAAGCAATCTGTATGGTGGATTCAAAGCTGTAGAAAGACAACTAAGAATACCAAGGCGATTAAAAGAAATAAATGGCTATGAAGCTGTCAGGTTGTGGTGGAAATATGTGAATGATTTTGATGAGGATGCCCTTACTACGCTGCTTGAATACAACAAGGAAGATGTCTTAAATTTAAAAGCTTTGAAGGAAAGGTTACTTTAGCGTCTTGATAACGACACCTCCATCTCAATTGTAGTAACTACATTCCACACGCCCAGAGATTCATGAGGTAACAATCTGACGTAATGTAAAATCTGTTACCCGGTGAAAATGATTCGTTATATGTTGAAGTGCGTCTGCCTGTGGTGTAAGATAATGCTAGTTATGTGAATTTAACTCCTAAAATCTGTTTAGGAGGTTGAAAGATAGACCGCCGAGAACGGGAACAATCTGTTCTGGAGCTCCTTAAAGACCTCCGCGGACTCGAACCACTCAAAAAGCTGTTCTGGTCTGAGTTGAATTATGACCGTGTAAATCAGCCCCTATCGCGCCGTGGTTGGAACCAAACCGCAGCTAACGCCCTCACCGAAGACTCGATTCTCTTTGCCGGCGGTGGGCAAAACAATGATTTCCATGTTGTTTACAGCTGTCTGCCTCAAGACAGGCTACTCTTAGGCCAGGAACGTCTTGTAGTCATGCAGCTTCTTAGGGAGCATCCGTATGGCCTGTTTATTTTTTCCAACCAGACACAAGACCACTGGCACTTTATCAACGTGAAGTACGATGCGGAGACGGAAAAACGCCGCCTGTTCCGGCGTATCAGCATCAGTCCAGAGGAGCGTCTTCGCACTGCCTCAGAGCGCGTTGCCATGCTGGACCTGCAATCTATCCAGCCGGATATGTTTGGTTTACAACCACTCACTATCCAATCTAAACATGATGAAGCCTTTGACGTTGAAGCAGTTACCAAGCAGTTCTTCGAAGAATACAAGGCTATCTTTAAGATTCTAGAAGACGACTTGAAGAAACAAGTAAACGACCACACCTGGGCGCACGACTATTCACTCCAGTTCCTCAACCGTTGCATGTTTATCTATTTTATTCAGCGTAAGGGCTGGCTAGGTGACGACCGTGATTTCCTGCTTTCCTTTTGGAAGAGTTACCAGCGTTCCGGGCAAAGCCAGAATTCATTTGTCAACAACTGGCTGAGGGTGCTTTTCTTCGAGGCTTTCAACAATAAGTTCCATGGTGGCCATAATTATTTCCCGGCTGAAATCGGGGAGGCTCTTTCCCTGGCGCCTTATCTCAACGGTGGTCTTTTCACCGAAAGTAGGCTTGACCAGGAACATAAAGATACTATTTCTGACCGACGCTTCGAGCAGATTCTAAGATTCCTAGAACGCTACAACTTTACTATCGCAGAGGATAGCCCTCTAGATAAAGAGGTGGCTGTTGACCCCGAGATGATAGGTAAAGTCTATGAAAGCCTGGTCAATGTCTCCGAGGAAGTTGATGAGCGTGGTGAGGCAGGTATCTTCTATACACCGAGGACTGAGATTGACTTGATGTGCCGTCTATCGCTGGTAGACCACCTGACAAACCATTTTGGGGATGAAAGAAAAGAGTTGCTCAACCAACTCGTGTTTGCTTTGGAGCCTGATGAGAAAATTGAGGCTGACCAAGCTTTTACCGGCGCCAATCTCTGGCCAGTTCTAAATGAACGCCTCCATGACATCACTCTATTGGACCCTGCCTGCGGTTCTGGTTCTTTTCTGGTGGGCATGCTTAACATTATGGATGACCTCCAGGAGCGGGCTAATCGTCAGCTTAGCATAACAGAAGCACCTTATGAGCGAAAGAAGCGTATAATCGGACAATCGCTTTACGGCGTGGATGTGATGGAGTGGGCGTGTCATGTTGCCGAGCTGCGTCTATGGCTGGCACTGGTTATTGATGCTGATTTTACCCGGGAAGAATTGCATGTCCGGCGAGAGCCTCTACTACCTCATTTCTCCTTCAAGGTTCGGTGTGGGGATAGCCTGGTACAGGAAGTGGGTGGTATTAACCTGGGGCACATTGCCGCCTCACAGGAAATACCACCGACATTAAAAGCTCGAATCACGACCTTAAAGGATGAGAAGCTCAAGTTCTACAACAACGATATAACGTGCCGGTTCCCTTCAGTGGATGCTTTGAAGAATGAGGAAAAGCGGCTTTTTTCAGACATTCTGGATGCCAGGGGTCATACCATCCAAGAGCGGATAAAGACTCTGCGGCGGAAGCTGGAAGGTCCTGAGGAGCGCCGGATACGGCTAGACGGGACGATAGAAACAGCTCCACCTCATCAGATGAATATGGACGCTGCCAGAGATAGAAAAGCGATTGAAGACCTGACCTCGGAACTGGCGCAGACCGAGTCATCAAAAAAGGCGCTTAGTGCCGCCAGAGAAGTGCCCTTCGTCTGGGATATCGCTTTCGTGGAAGTCTTTGAAAGCGAGAGGAATGGCTTTGATATTGTCATGGGCAATCCGCCTTATGTGCGGCAGGAGTCGATTGCTGCCCCGATAGTTCACGGTGTTCAAATCACGGATGATAAAAAGGAGTATAAGGCGAAGCTGGCGCTTTCCGTCTATCAGGCATTTCCTCACTTTTTCGGCTACAAAGCCGGCACTAACACCGCAGCACATAAAATTAATGCCAAGAGTGACCTTTATATCTATTTCTATCTCCGCAGTCTCAAATTGCTCAACTCAAAAGGCTCTTTCTGCTTTATAACCTCCAACTCCTGGCTGGATGTAGGCTATGGGGCTGACCTGCAGGAGTTTTTACTCAAGCACAGCCATGTAAAGCTGGTGCTGGATAACCAGATGCGGCGCACCTTTGCCAGCGCCGATGTCAACTCAGTCATCGTACTCTTTTCCTCGCCAGATGACAGCCACGAATGGGCATTAGACAAGACTGCCCGCTTTGTCATGTTCCGAGTACCATTTGAGCACATTTTATCACCGGTAATCTTTGACGAGATCGAGGAAGCAACTGAGCGTAAGGCAACGAAAGAATACCGCGTCTTCCCCATTCAGCAGAGCAAGCTTTTAGAAGATGGGTGTGAGATACCGGAGGAAGAGGAGGAAACTGGTAAAGCCGCCGGTACCTTGATTAAAACCACCCGCTACATTGGCAATAAGTGGGGCGGTAAATACCTGAGAGCGCCGGATATCTACTGGACAATTCTGGAAAAGGGCAAAGGTAAGCTGGTGCGCCTGGGAGATATAGCTGAGGTGAGATTTGGCATTAAGACTGGTGCCAATGAGTTTTTCTATCTGAATGAGGAGCGCATAAGGGAATGGGAGATAGAGGAGGAGTTTCTGAAGCCAGTGCTTCGCCGGCCGAAAGAGTGTGAGCGTGTTTTACTTGCGCCGTCTGATTTCCAATATAAGGTGTTTCTATGTGACAGACCAAAGCAAGAATTGCGTGGGAGTGCAGCTCTTCGGTATATACAATATGGCGAGAAGCAAGGATACGACCGCCTTCCAACGTGTTCGGCACGGCCGATGTGGTATAACCTTGGCGCCCCGCGCCCTACACACATAGCAGCCAAAATGACCACCAAGTATCGTCACTACTTCCCTTTGTCCCGCAAACCGATCCTTGTTGACCATAGGTTCTATGAGGTGCGTCCTAAAGAAGTGACTATTGAAGCTCTTGCCTTATCGTTGAATGCTCCTATTGTTCCACTTTGGCTCGAGTCGGCTGGGAGGTCATACGGAGGTGGAGGTGGGCCGCTTGACATCATGGTCTATGAATTGAAGGAAGCCCTTTTAGTAGACCCGAAGTTGCTTAATTACAGTGATACTTTTTGGTCACAAGAAGTGCTTCGTAGACCTATCTTGCATATCTGGAAAGAAGTTGAACTCGCAGACCGAAAGGCATTTGATGAGCCAGTATTTGATGTTCTCAATCTAACTCGAGACGAAAGGGATGCAGTGTATGATGCTCTTGTTAAACTTGTCAGATTTAGGCTTGAGAAGGCTCGCAGTTTTAAGACAGAGCCAAAGAAAAGAGCTAAACGACGTGATGCCCTGATAGATGATTATGAAGATACGGATGAAAGCGATTAGCGAATCGGTTAAAAAAGGCGGGAAGTGTCTAATACTTGATTTTGTTACCCAATATGGGTAATATAATACCCGAAATGGGTAAGAATTATGAATGAGAATTCGTTATGTAGCGGTCTTTTCGGTAAAACCCGGCAGGCGGTCCTGGCTCTTCTCTACGGACGTACGGATAGCTCTTTTTACACCAAACAGATACTGGATGCCGTAAAGATTGGCCGGGGAACGGTGCAGCGAGAGCTGAAGAACCTGACGGATACCGGCATCATCATCCGGGAAGTTCAAGGGAGGCAGGTTTATTACCGGGCGAATGCTCAATGTCCCATCTTCAACGAGCTTATGAGTATCGTTAGAAAAACATTCGGCGTTACTGATGTCATCAGGCAATCTCTTGAGAGTGTGGCAGATAAAATCCGGGTCGCTTTTATCTTCGGTTCAATCGCCAGGAGCGCCGACGATAGAAAAAGTGACATTGACGTGATGGTAGTAGGAGCAATCTCATTTGGGGATACGGTAAATCTTCTTTCTACGGCGGAAGAAAAACTGGGACGGGAGCTAAATGCAGTTGTTTATCCAATTTCCGAATTTAAGCAAAAAGTTAGAGAGGACCATCACTTCGTCAAGACCGTGCTCGAGGGCGAAAAGATATTTCTGATAGGTGATGAAGGTGAGCTTAGAAGACTGGCTGACTGATAAACTGATAGAAGCGCATCGTCCTTCGGCGCGTGAAATTACCAACCTGTTGCATATCTGTGACCGGGATTTAGAAAAATCCCAAATCGCCGAACTTGGTCCGGACTGGCGATTAAGCATTGCCCATAATGCGGCTCTTCAGGCTGCTACGGCGGCATTAGCGGCGACTGGTTACCGCGCCCGGAAAGAAGGGCAACACTACCGTGTTATACAATCATTAGCTTTCACCATCAACACAGACCCCGCTATCATTAAGCAATTGGACAAATTCCGCCAGAAGCGCAACATCAGTGATTATGAAAGCGCCGGACTGGTCACCGAACAAGAAGCCGAAGAAATGGTAGCATTAGCCAAACAACTCCGCGATGATGTTGAGCAATGGCTCCGCATTCATCACCCTAAACTTGTCAGGGAGATTTAAATGCCGACGCATGACATCATAGATAACCGGAAAGAGATACTGGTTGACCATATCAACCGCATCCTGAGTTCAACGGAATCGGCGTGGTTTGCCGTTGGCTATTTCTTTCTCTCCGGCCTCACCAGCATCGCCGACAAGCTCAGGGGCGTAAAGGAACTGCGCCTGCTCATTGGCAATACTACCAACCGCGAGACACTGGAACAACTTGCGGAAGGCTACCGTAGGCTGGAACTGGTCAAAGATGCCGTTGAGGCGCAGGCTTACCCGAAGAGGGCTGAAGCCAGGCAAATGGCAGTGGAGACTGCGGAAAACGTTCGCTCCAGTATGGAACTTATGGACCAGACCGATGAAGGAGAAAACCTGATCAAAGAGATGGTGCGGATGATAGAAGACAAACGCTTGAAGGTGCGAGTCTATACTAAAGGCCGTCTCCATGCCAAAGCCTATATCTTTGACTACGGCGCTGTATTTGATGGCGCTGGCAAACCTGTCGACCGTCACGAGAAGGGCATTGCCGTAGTGGGGTCATCTAATCTAACCCTTTCCGGCGTTACTCACAACACGGAACTGAATGTAATCGTGCAGGGCAATGATAACCACGCCGAACTGGTGCGCTGGTTTGATGAGCTGTGGAGCCCGGACAATTCTCAGGACTTCGACGAAGCTCTGATGCAGGAGATGAAACAGTCCTGGGCGATGGCGCCAGTCCGGCCATATGACATATACATTAAGACCATTTATGCCCTGGTTAAAGACAGGCTAGAGGGAGAAGATGACCGGGATATTCTATTTGACAGTGAGATTACCCGCCAACTGGCCGATTTCCAGAAAACAGCAGTACGGCAGGCGATACAGATAACCAGGGACTATGGGGGTGCCTTTATTGCTGACGTCGTGGGGCTGGGTAAATCATATATCGGCGCGGCCGTCATTAAGCATTTTGAACGTGCCGACCACTCCCGGCCATTGATAATCTGTCCGGCACCACTGGTAGAAATGTGGGAAAGGTACAATGAGGTTTACGAGCTTAATGCCCGGGTGCTCTCTATGGGCTACCTGCGTGAAGATGATGAAAGTGCCGCCAATTTCCTGCTCAAGGACACTAAATTCCGTGACCGTGATTTTGTGTTGATAGATGAAAGCCACAACTTCCGTTATCCAGATACGCAGCGCTATAAGGTAGTACAGCAATTTCTTTCAACAGGAAGGCGTTGCTGTTTTCTGACTGCCACACCACGTAATAAAACCGCCTGGGATGTGTATTACCAGATGAAGCTGTTCCATCAGGAAGATAAGACCGACTTACCAGTAGACCCACCAGACTTGAAACAGTATTTCAAGCTGATTGAGAAAGGGGATAAGAAACTCCCAGATTTGCTTTCTAATGTGCTGATACGCCGAACCCGCAACCATATTCTGCGCTGGTACGGTTTTGATTCTCAGACTCATCAACCGGTAGACCCATCAAGGTTCAGAGAGTACATGGACGGCCAACGACGAGCTTATGTGATGGTCGGCGACAAGCGCCAGTTCTTCCCAAAGAGAGAGCTTGGTACGATTGAATACAGCATTGAAGCGACCTATCAGGGATTGTATCAGGAGCTACGAGGCTACCTGGGCAAAGCACGCAAGGGCCAATCCGTTGAGCCAACACCAGGCGAGCTTTCTTACGCCCGCTATGGACTTTACCACTTTGTGAATAAAGACAGGCAGAGACGCGAGCCGTATGCTAGTTTACACCGAGCTGGCATGAACCTACGTGGCCTTGTCCGTATACTCCTTTTCAAGCGTTTTGAATCAAGTGTATACGCCTTCCGTGAGACTATAAAGAGACTAATCACAGTCCATCAGCGATTCTCTGAAGCCTTGTCGCAGGGTATTGTACCCGCTGGTGACAAGGCCGAGGACATTCTCTATGAACCAAACCAGGCTGAAGAGCAGGACTTCATGGATGCACTGCGGCAGGCATCCGGGCGCTACGATGCCGCTGATTTTGATATTGAACGGTTACGGCGACACATTGATCATGATATTGAACTGCTTAATAAAATGCTGAAACTAGTTGAACCTATTACACCTGAAAAAGACACTAAACTACAGAGACTCAAGGAAGAACTAGTGAAGAAACCACTCAAAGAAGGTAAGCGCCTAATATTCACCCAATACGCCGACACCGCTCGTTACCTATTTGATAATTTGAATCCTCAAGGTAAGAAACCGGACATCGAGGTTATATTTAGTGGAGACAAGAGCAAAGCTAGGGTAGTGGGAAGATTTGCTCCCAAAGCAAACCCAGAATATCATTTTGCGCCGGGTGAGAGTGAGCTAATGACTGTAATTGCCACCGATGTTTTAGCCGAAGGTTTGAACCTCCAGGACTGCGATAAGATTATCAACTACGACTTGCACTGGAATCCGGTGCGCCTCATCCAGCGTTTCGGACGCATTGACCGTATTGGCTCCGATTACGATGTCATATATGGGTTCAATTTCCTCCCCGAGACGGGAATTGAGCGAAATTTGGGATTACGGCAGAAATTGCATAACCGTATCCAAGAAATCCATGACACTATCGGTGAAGATTCTGCCATTCTTGACCGCACTGAAATGCTCAACGAAGAGGCGATGTATGCTCTCTATGAGAAACATGGTGCCCAATTAAGCTTCTTCGATGATGAGGAAAGCGAACTTCTCGATATTAATGAGGCTGAGGAACTTCTGCGCCAACTCAGGAGAGAGAGACCTAACGAATATGAGCAAATTTCTAACCTAAGAGATGGTATCCGCACGGTAAAGCCTTCATCCAACAAGGGGACTTATGTTTTCTGTCAGGCCGGGCGTTATCAACAATTATTCCTCCTGGATGAAAATGGTGAGGTTATAACCAGAGACATTCCCCGGATACTTGGTACTATCAAATGCGGCCCAAATTTGG
The DNA here is from genome assembly GCA_030603485.1 of Dehalococcoidia bacterium. Lineage (GTDB taxonomy): Bacteria > Chloroflexota > Dehalococcoidia > GIF9 > AB-539-J10 > RBG-13-51-36. Next base: position 6,187 of record JAUVXS010000005.1, on the reverse strand, counting down.
AGGGACTTCCGCTACCGAAAGGTTACAATACCTCTATTATGCGCGTAAAGCGCCAGTTTGCTGAGGAAGTTAAACATCGCCAAGCCGAGCGTGAATACACGCCCTCCTTGACTCAGGGGCAGCGTTATATGCTTCGAGAGCTGCGTGTTCTGTTCAATGCAACCGAGGACGAAGATATTAAAGCACAAATCAACATCCTTGAAGCTGCATTTCGCGGAGCTATGACCAGGGCTTTGGCTCAAGAATTGAATCGACTCCGTCGTAATGGTATTACAGGACAAGCACTCATAAAGAACCTAGGTGAACTTTACTACCAGCATAATATGCGTGATTGGATTGACCGCAGAGGTCTCCAAGTAGAAGAACAGCCGACCCCAGCAATCGTTTGTAGCGAGGGTCTGGGGTAAGACCAAGTAAGTTAACATATCCGGACTACTAGAGTGATGGTGACTCCCACTTCTCGTACCGTATCCAACAATGTAGCACTCTGGTCCATGCGCTTGACTACGATTGCACATAACTGACAAATGTTAAGTCAGTGGCGTCTTAGTGCGTATTCCAGCATTAATTTTTCGCGGAAGCGGTTGCATTCTTCCAACCGAATCCCTGAAATGTTAAGATATTATGACAGAACGACTGTATTCTGTAACTGGGGGACTGTGAGTGTGAACAGTAGAGTATCACAAGAATACAAACCAATTGTTAAAAGTGCCGCCTTAAGGTTCCTTGGAGACGATCCATCGGTTCGGCAGCAATTTGAGCTGGACACAATGGAACCGAGGCCACCGGCTCCAGCTCCACCAATACTTTTTCAAATCCTTGATGTATTATATCAGCACTCTCAGACTTTCTTGAACATATTTACGACCTTGTTCATTACATTTCTAGCCTATCGCCTTGGGAGACGCGCCGCAGAGAAAGACAAAGAGCAACTAATATCAGAGATGCGCAAGATGTTGAAAGAGAATCATGACCAGCTTTCCAAGCAATTACGGATTAATAAGAACTTGAGGCGTAGGCTTAAATGGAGCGTTCCTTGGATATTACAACGACTGGCGGACCGCAAAACAAAGCGTAAGTGGGAAATACGGCTAAGAGTCTATGCGGAAAGAACGAATGCGTTGTTAGATAGCGATAAAGCAGCTGGAACAATATATGAGATATTCATGGAAGTGCCTCCTGAAGAACTTGCCAGAGAATTACACCCCAACGAGTAAAGGTGCACATCCTATGATTACGGCTATCAAATCCAATTTCTAGCCCGGTCAATTAGTGGAGGAAGCAGATGTCTAAGCCCGATTTCGAAGAGGTAAAGCGCCGTCTGCGAGGTGGCGACAGAATGAGTCTAGAACACCGCACCGAAAGATATATGGAGATACTCAAAGCTTGCGGAGAAGAACGCATAATGGGATTCTACCCTGCCATTGGGCCGCCTGAAGGCAATGACAAAAAATCTCTACGTCTTCAGGCTTTGGAGCAGTATACGCAAAGTATGTGGTGGGATGCGTTCTGGTGCTACGTTTACGGCTCTTACCCGGCTTGCGTGTTATTGGCGGCGAGTTCTTTGGAAGGGGCCCTCAAATACAAGCTCCACCAAGTTATTAAGGACGGAAAAACCATAAGGAAGTATCTCACTCTCGACCGATGCATAAAAAGATCAATGGCCGAGGGCATTCTCCCAAATGACAAGAATCATCGGATTACCAAGGCCGCCTCCCGAGTCCAGCGAATGCGGGATGCTTTGGTACATGCCAATAGAGAAAGATGGCGTCCGCAAACCGCACTTTACGGCACGCCACGTGAACACGAAGTTACCGGATCACCCAGGGATATGCAGATTATCAAAGAGTACAAAAGGGGCGCGCGGATGAGCCTCGTGCACACTGGGCGTGTGCTCGGATATCTTTTCCTTAAAGTTAAAGGCGTTTGAAAAACGGGCAATAGTTTGAAACATGATAATGAAAAGTAGCGAAATCACAACGGTTTTACCAGATGTGCTTCAGCCACGGCTTAGGGTGGTCTTCTGTGGAACGGCAGTCGGAGCCGTGTCCGCACGAGTCGGTGCCTATTATGCAGGGCATGCCAACCAGTTTTGGAAGGTCTTATTCCGAATTGGCCTTACACCTCGGAGGCTTGACCCCTACGAATTCTGGACGCTCCCTACATATGGGCTTGGACTCACAGACTTGGTAAAGACACGTTCAGGTTCCGATAAAGCTATCTCATCATCGGACTTCGATATTCTTGGCTTCTGTTCCAAGATCAACAGGTTCAGCCCCAAGGTTGTTGCCTTCAATGGGAAAGCATCCGCAAGAGCATTCCTCGATTACGCGGCAGGCTATGGCGGCCCTAAGCGTGACAGCCGAATTAGAGAAACCGTGATATTTGTCCTTCCCTCAACCTCTGCAGCCGCGGGCAGATTCTGGGAGGAATCATACTGGAGAGAACTTGCGGATTTCGCTAACAGATGACGCCAAACAGACCAATCGTAACAAACACTCAAATTGTGACCCAAGCACTTTGACTGTCTTGCATTACTCTTTCATGGGAGAGGTTTGTTCAACCTAGCTTTGTCTAAAAAGGTTCTTTTTTACTTGGCATTTCCAATTTCAACCCACGAGGAGGTAGTCCCATCCCCTCATGGCAAGCCTACCCGGAAGTAAAGTATTGCCAATCGCTAAAGCCCTCATACACCTTGAAGTCATTATAGAATATCCGGTAGCCAACCCGGGTCTGGACCGGCTGTCCGGGAAGCTTAAGCATCAGGGTCACGGTGCGAGTCTCCTCCGGAGGTATGTCTATCATTGTTGAGGCATCGGCATAGCATTTACCATCGCCCGCATCGAGGAAAGCATAGACCTTGACACCCAGCGCCGGTGCCGTGCCATCATTGTAGACAGTCAACTCCAGGGGCATAGTCCCTGAGAAATCCGGCCATCTGAACCGCTCACAGCCCAAAGTCGGAACCGGAACCAACTCCCAGACCGTGGCTTTTTTAATGTATGCTTCAGGCACCGCACCTATTTTCCATCCCTCGCCCGTGGACTCAACATAGAAATATCTATTACCTCTATATTCATAATAGCTCCCGTACATGTTGCCACTGTCAGCAACTCCGACAGCCGTATGTTCTCCAGAATAGTACAATAAGATAGCGTCGTAATTCATGGTGCGAAGCAACTCAGCCAACAGGTAGGCGGTGTCCTCACAGTCCCCGGTGCCATCAGCCAGGGTCTCTATTGGATATCTTTTATATTCCTCAAGACCAGTTGTATCAATATCGTAGCTATAAGGAAGGGACTGTACAAATGAGATGGCCAATTCCACCATTTGATCTTTAGTAAGGCCCAGTTTTTCTCCTTCGGCTCTAAGTGCCGAGGCAAGCTTCTGGAAAAACTCATCATCCAGACTTTGGGTTACATAAACGGAGCTATTCTCTGCCCGGGGTCGTGGCTTATCGTGCAGGGTTTGGTAAAGCTGCTTGGATATCTCGGCCTCCCAATGCCAATCAATCCCGCCATACTTCCAGGTAAACTTTCGCGTGATTGCTTCATCAGGTACGGAAACCAAAGTGGGAATATCTAAAGTTACATGTTTAGTTGGTATGGCGCTCACGCAAGTCACCTGGTTTTTTTCGTTACCGCTCTTATCTACGGCAGTGACGGCAAAGTAGTACTTCGTTGTCAGTTTAAGCCCTACCGCCTGGTATGTATTTCTGTCAATTTCTTTAATCTGATCGTTGGGTGTCATCCCGGTGACGTCAGTTATCATTGATTGGCTGATGTATATGTTATAGTACCCAAAGTCTGCTGCCGTGCTTTTATCCCAGCTGAGGATGACTTTCCCATCCAAATCATCAGCTGCAATCAGGTTGCTCATCGCTGGCGGCGGAGTCGTGTCGGCGATAACCAGACTATCTTTGTTGTTTTTGGCATACTCGTGGCTCGGGTCGATCTGGAGTGCCTTATTGTAACACTCCATGGCTTCGTCAGGTCTGCCAAGTTTATTCAGAGCCACTCCCTTATTGTTCCAGTAATCAGCATCATTGGGGTCTAGCTCAATAGCCCTATTGTAATCAGCTATAGCCAGGTCATACTGCCCTTTATTCTTGTAAGCAACGCCGCGATTGTTATAGGCATAAGCAAAATTGGGGTCTAGTTCAATAGCTTTAGTATACTCCGCAATAGCCTCATCATATTTGCCTTTACTGGATAGGGCGCACCCACGACTGTAGTTCTCTAGTGCTGGTGACGCTGGCGTTGACGTGGTCGTTGGTTCAGGTGCTACCGGGGTCGATGCAGGTGCTGAAGTTGATCCTGGCGACGGACAGCCAAGCAGCCCGCCCACCAACGACAAGGCTAATATGAACACCATGCAAAAAGTAAATTTCTTCATTTGGCACTCCTTGTCATTGCGGGAATCCATAAAATAACACTGGTCCCTGTAGGTTAACCAGTGCCACCAGTGCCATCATTAAACACTTTAATTATACATCAGCAGGATGATAAAAACTATTCTCTCCTTTTCAATTAGGCTCAAGATTCTCTGAAAGCCTGAGCCTAGCATAGCTATACGCATGAAAGGACAAACCCTTGGACAAACATGCCGATGTTTTTTCACATGTAACGAGCCTGTTGTATAAAGTGAAACCTCTAAAAATTTTCTCCGCTGGACTGCCAAAACAGCTATCATTATGGCACTACGTTCCCACTGGCAGGCCGAAAATGCCTTTCAAACTCGAAAAATTCCCCACCATGGGCTAGGAGGTGGGTTTGTGCAACAGGCTCTAACAAAATAGTAAGAAGTTACCCAACAAAGTAGCGCTTTGTTCACTCAGGTTTTCAGGTCTTGAGAACTGACGCTCTGTAATCAAAATCTAGGCATTTTTTGGGCTGGTAAATGTATAAAAAAACTGCCCCTCTCCTTCAAAGGAGAGGGGGATACAGGGGGATAGGGTTACCAAATAATTTACTGGTTCGAGTCCGGTAAAGAAGAGGCGACGCCTCACTCCTTTGAAGGAGAGGGGAACTAAGGGGGTGAGGTTAATAAAAAACCCCTTCCCCTTGGTAAGGGGAAGAGAGTAGCCACCGGTCAGTGCTCCTCTATCCACCGAATAAGGTCTTCTATTAGGAAGACCCGTTTCCTGCCAATCTTGTGGGATGGAAGCCCCACTTCATGAGCTGGTAAATGTCTTATGAGGGGCAGGGTCTTAATCCAAAACTGACAACCCCTTCGGTGCTGCAGTGACCTAGGTTCATAACTCCAAGTAGTGCTCCAATGTAATTAATTCAGTCAGCGATATGCCCTAGGTAGTAGCTTTTCCTCTTGCCAGCACCACTGCCTGCTGCCGAGTGTGTGCCTTCATTTTTCCCATAACGCTCCGCACGTGTACCTTCACCGTGTGCTCAGAGATGAACAAGCTGGTAGCAATCTCCCTGTTGGTAAAGCCTTGTGCAACCAAGGCTAGCACTGCCTGCTCTCGTTTACTCAGGAGGGTGCCATCTCCCAACTTCGTTGCAACCTTGCTCTCCTCTAACAAGTTGAATTCCGCAAGCATTCTTGCTGCCATCGGAGGGGATACAATGACTTCACCATCAGCGACTAGAGTGATAGTTTTAATGAGGTTTTCAACGCTAATACCCTTGGATATATATGCCTTAGCTCCCGCCTTAACAGCGGATATGAGGTCACCGTTTACCTCAGAGTTGGTGAACACGATGATACTTGTCTTCGGCAGCCTTTCGTGAATACGCTGCATTGCCTCGATACCGCTACATTCAGACAATTCAGTATCTATGAGGATGACATCCGGCTGGTGCTCACAGGCACTTTCGGCAGCTTCTAATCCGGTGCGACACACACACACTACCTCAATGCTCGGCTCACGCTCCATGAGCTTCGCTAGTCCCTCACAAAAGATTTCATTCTTGTCTGCTAAGAGTAGCTTTAATTTCGCCATTATGTGACTCTGACTGGCGTGACTCTTGGTAATGCAAAACCAGTTACTACTAAAATCTTATTACTACTTAATGAAGATGTCAAGAATTATAGTAAGTCAAAGTAGTTAGACAAAGTTAACACTTTGTCGACCTTGAAATAATAACTATGCGGTATTGTTATCGGTAACGACAAGTAGTAGCTTTTACCTAGGATAAAAATCTAATGCGAAGCTGAGCAGATTTGTTTT
>JAUVXS010000058.1 GCA_030603485.1 Dehalococcoidia bacterium | reverse complement strand
CAACGATGTCCCACTCATCCTCACTGGCTGGACAGAGAATGTCCACCCTGGAGTAAAGGTTCCCGGCAAGTATCCCAGCCTCAAACAGTGGTTTCCTAGTCTTTAGAAGATCCGTTGTACTGGAGATATTTCCCATGAAATCCTCAGTGGAAATATCAATACCTTCAGGGAACAGCTTCTTGGCCAGCTCACCAACAAGATGACCCTGGTCGAAGATGTACTGGGTGACTGGATCAGTCTCGGGTATTTTTTCCGGTTCGTGTATCTCGATCCAGATCAATCTCGGGCACTGGAGACCGTTCAGATATTTGGTTTTTGAGAGTAATTTCATAGCAATACCAGAAAACCTCTTATTTAACCGAATTATACACAACAGCCGAATAATTTACTGGTAATTAATATAAACCTATTCCGTATTTCCTCAGTCTTGAGGATATTTTCTTACCATCTCCCACGAGCTTATCCATCTCTGCCCAGAAAGCTTTACTATGGTCTTTTCTATGAGTATGAACTAGCTCATGCAGAATAACATAGTCCATCAATTCTTCGGGAAGGAGGACAAGCTTCATATTCAAGCTGATGTTGTTCTTGTGAGAGCAACTACCCCATCTCGTCCTTTGATTTCGAATAAATACTCTGTTGTAAGTATATCCATGTTTTCCCATAAGATACTTGAGCCTTCCAGTAAGCATGCTTTTTGCTTGTGTTTTATCTATATTATTATTAACACCTGAGGTGAAATTGAATTCTCGTTCATATTGCTTCATCTTTTCAAGCTGCCTCTTTGTCCAGTCTATCTTGCTATGGGCAAACTCTTCCGCTTTATTGAAAGACACTCTATAAGGAACAGCTACCCGAACTCCCTTGAACGGCTTTATGGAGATAATCACACGTCTAGCTCGCTTGCTGCGTTCAAACAGAACCGTTCCTACACCATTCATCTCTACAGTTATACTATTAACCATTATTAAATGCTTCAATGACCATTTCTTAAGGGATGCTGGTGGTAAGGCCCCGGCTTAAAATGATTTCCACATCGCGTAATTCCGTAGGGATAACACGATGCTTTTTTGATGTAATATTGCTTCGATTATACACCAACCGAAGTATTTAATTATAAATATGCCTTGGATAACTCGCTGATAATGCTAAGATATTGTTAATTCCCTTTGAAATTTGACCCTCTATTACCTCCGAAAATTGGCCCGCCTCTGGAGATTAAGAATCCTTGTTGAGATAGCTCGGAAGAGATAACTAGCCAAACGGATCACTGCCTTCTGAGATTCCTATATTCTTTGATTATGCCGCTATCCTCTAATATGACTTTTCCGATTTGCCGGGCAGTTTCTTCTATATTGGGGCTGTCGAAACTCTCGGCAGAAACCTTAAGAAAGATTTCCCTTTCTGAATCCAGTCCCAGTCTGCCCTTAGGCCTATTTTTCTTTCTTGGGCAAATGTATATCATTGGGTAAGGTGCTGTCCTCGCAGGAGGAATAATGTCAACCAGATAGCTATCACCTTTATACCCCACAGTTTCGTCTTTCATTTCTTGCCCCCAAATTTGTATGTCGTCCCTGACATTGGCACAAGCTATCGGTTGATACTCTAATCTGCTAATCTGCCATTGTCAAGATGCCGAACACTATGACGTGTTTAACAATCAGCCAATTTGTGCACTAGCTAGTAGGCTTTACCTCCTGTCAAAGCGTAGACAAGCACTTATCAGTGTCGTCGGAATATCTATATCTCCCCCCTATCTTTCAATAGATAAAGGAGTGCTGCTTCATTTTTATCCACTTCCCCTCATCAATACCAACTAAATTACCGCACGGACATTTAACTTCGTTTCCATCACGGACACTATAATCCTTAACTATCCGGCCTTTCCAGCAGTGTAGCAGTTGCCCTTTTCCGATCTTCAAATATCTAAACAACTTACGCTTACACTTGGAACATTTTATGGTTATCATCCTTTTATAAGCCTTCGTTGGTTTGACCATGCCCAGATTATCACATTTTCTATATGGGTTAAAAACAAAGTAGCTTTGCCTTCACTACTGACTGGTGCTAATATAGCTGTGAAGTTAAAAAAGACTTACAATGCAAATAGAAATAATTGGTGCGGAATCTTTAGGGGTTCGTAGCCTATGCTGCGTGGTTAGGACCGAAGACCGCAAGGTGGTTATTGACCCTGGGGTGGCCCTGGGATTCAGGCGGCACGGCTTATTGCCACACCCAGTGCAAGTGATAGCTTCTGAAAGAACTAAAGGCCTCATCGCAGACGCATTAAAAGATGCCACTGATGTTGTGATTAGCCACTATCACGGAGACCACCACCCACTGGTTGATGCCAATCCCTACCAGCTTTCCGTAAAACAAGTAGTCAAGTTATGCCAGCGCCCCCACTTCTGGGCTAAAGGGACGAAAGACATTTCATATAATCAGGCTCACCGAGCGAAGGCTCTAGCTGAAAGCCTTGGCCGGATACTACCAAATGCTGAAGGAATGAAAGACGGGCCATTGACCTTTTCGTTTCCTGTCCCCCACGGTGAGCGAGATAGCCGTGGGGGCAGCGTGATGATGACCCAGGTCGAAGAGGATGGTGAGGTATTTGTGCATGCTTCAGACATTCAGATGCTTGATGACAAGGCAATTAAGCAGATTATTGCCTGGCAGCCAAACATAGTCCTTGCCTCTGGCCCACCCATCTACTTGCCAAGTTTAACTTTGGAGGAGCAGGAAGACACCTTACACAGGACCTTGCGCTTGGCTAAAAGGGTTGATACCCTGATTCTTGACCATCACCTGATGCGCTCCAAGAAGGGAGAGCAGTGGTTGAACCATGTCTCTTCTCTTGCCGGGCGTAAAGTGATTTGTGCTGCTGACTTTATGGGACTTCGCCGCAATCTGCTCGAGGCTGAACGAGTCCTTTGGTACAAGAGGCTACCGGTGCCTGAGGGCTGGCACCAAGCCTACGCTCGCGGTGAGGTTGATGTAGTCTCTGAGTGGTCTGATAAGGTGACACGGGTTCGGACGAGATGAAATTTGTCAGCGCTTGTCTATTAGGCATAAGGTGTAATTGGAGTGGTGATGACAAATATAAAAATGACCGCGCCCTTGAACTTTCAAAGGTTGAGACTTTGATCCCTGTCTGTCCTGAGCAATTGGGAGGGCTGTCGACTCCCAGAGCACCTCAAGAAATTCAGGGTGGTACAGGTGAGGATGTCCTCAACGGCAAATGTAAGATTATGAATAGAGATGGGAAGGATGTTACCAGGGAATTTATTAAAGGAGCGGAAGAGACCTTAAAGATTGCCTGGCAACTTAATATCAAGGAATTTATAGCTAAGTCCGGAAGCCCATCGTGTGGCTGCGGACAGATATATGATGGCTCATTCTCTGGCAGATTGATAGGTGGTGATGGGGTTACAACCGCATTATTAAAAAGAAACGGGCTAAGAATCATACCAGAGGAGGAACTGTAGCTTACGTGAGTGTTGGCTATACGATTGGCACAGGGATAGGATTGCTGACTGGTTTATCAAGCACCTATTTCAATTCTTTTCTAACTTCTCCGTTGGGCAATAAGTTATCCGGGTGTGGCTCTCCTCTCTCCTCCAACTGATATCTAGCGCATTTCTCATTATTGTTCCAGCAATATTTTTCCACCCAAATCTTTTCCAGTTTGCCTTCTTCGTAGAACCTTTTTATCGGGCAAACTGGATACCATTTGCAAATTCTCCTGGTCATTATGTTTCACAAGCTCCTCAGAACACATCGATATGCTTGGCGTATTACCTTTGTTATAGCTCAAGGACTAATCCAGCCCCACATTTTACACACTGCTGCGGAAATAGTTCCAGAATTTCTGACTTGTACTGAGTACAGTGGCAGGGGCATATTAAGGATAGTTCCCCCAGCAGGTCGAAATCATGAAATCCGTGAAGGCCGCCAACGATGCCAGATATCTTGCCGAATCTGGAGGCTGCCTGAAGAATTTCGCTCACCCCAGGATGGGAACATCCTGTCAAAACTACAATCCCCTTATTTGTCCTCAGAGCCAAAGACTGCTCTATTCCTTTAAGCTCGCCAGTGGAGAAGACCCCAGCACAAATCTGCACAGGCCCTGTGACTGCCGTAACCTTTCTTCCCGGTAGATGTCTCCACGAAGACGACGGAACATAGATTTCAGCATCACCGTTAACTTCCAGAATGGACTGAAGACCACCGGTATGGTCACCGTGAGCGTGGGAGATAACGATTATTCCTATTCGCCCTGGGTCAATACCTAGCTCCCGCATGTTGTGCAGCAGGATTGAACCGTAGCTGCCAGTATCAAAGAGGGTAGGCGATGCATGCTCCGTTTCAATAAGAGCCGAAAAACCCCATCCCGACTTTAATCCCTGCTTCCTCACTTCGTTATCGTAAACGACCGTCAGTTTCGTGGTTCTCTCCCTACATTGCCTCTAGTCTGTCCCACCACCGGAAAGCGCCATTTCAACCGCAGCTTCAGCATGGAGCCGCGTTGTATCGAAGACAGGTACCTGGACATCACTGGGGCGTATCAGCAAGGGCAGCTCGGTACACCCGAGAACGACGCCTTCAGCGCCTCGCTCGGTCAGCTTTTCAATGATCTCCAGACAGGATTGACGAGATAAACCCCTTATCTTGCCCCGGCAAAGCTCATCATAGATTATCCGCTGAACGATGGCTTGCTCATCTTCTGCTGGCACAACTACGTCGATATCGAAGCGCTTTTTGAGTCTGCCCCGATAGAACTGCTCCGCCATGACAAACCTTGTTCCCAGTAGCCCCACCTTGCTCAAGCCCTGCTCCCTGATGGCATTGCCGGTTGCATCAACAATATGAAGTATTGGTAGTCCAGCTGATTCACCCACCTCATCCGCAACCTTATGCATCGTATTTGTGCATATAAGCAGGAAGTCGGCGCCTGCCCGTTTCAGTGCTATAGCAGCCTTGGTCAGAACACTGGCAGCATCATGCCAGCGTGACTCCCGCTGAGCGAGCTCTATCTCTTCAAAGTCCAGACTGTAGAGCACTACGCGGGCGGAATGAAGTCCGCCCAGCTTGCGCGACACCAGTTCGTTGATAAGGCGATAATACTCTAGGGATGAGTTCCAGCTCATGCCTCCGATTAACCCGATTACTTTCACAGCTCTATCCTCACAGGAACCGTCGACTACGGCACGGTTAACCGAGAAGGGAAAGCAAGCCTATTATCAGTCAACCAAGCTTGAGTCCATCCACCGCATAATGTCTTCCCTGCCCGAGGAAAATATCCAGCAATAATTCTTACCAATCTGCCGTCTCCATTTTACGACGGTGACTCCCTCATGGCAACGCATAAGGCGGCATTGTAGAAAAGCGGGCACACTAAACAAAACATCGAAATGTGTGATCGGCTTAGCCAAGAGGTGGCTCCAGCCAAATTTACGTCTTATCCGGGGCATTGATTCGGCTGGAACATTGTTCTGTCTTCTTCTGGACTATAACCTCCCATAGTAAATAAGCCTTCTCACACCGTCATCCGTTATTGTCCATTCACCTCTTTGGTCATTTATGACCAGCCTTTGTTTTTTAAGCCAGGTCAGCATCCAGCTGGCACCGCCGCGGCTGTAGCCGAAGCTGTTCATCAGGTCAAGTGGAGTTACAATCTCCCTTTCCCTTATGAATTCTAAGACTTGGAGTTTTGATGCCTTTTTCATGGTAATGCTTGATTTAAAGCAAGCATTCGCCTAACTGCGGGGCCTAGCGGTATTCCATGCGGTCCAGCCACTTCTTCTTCTGGATGCTCAGCCCCCAGGCGATAAAGAGATTTATCACGTTAACCAGGTCTGGCTTGGAGATGTCCCCCATCTTATAGGCGATATCAGCAGCACCCTTCAGCACCGGCTGCATTTCCCTGGCCAGCCTTATGTGCAGGCCGTACTCGCCCTGCCCGGTTTCTTCCTCTGCTGCCCCAGGCACGTTTTCTACAACCATAACGTCCCCCCTAAAAAGATAAGGGACACTACCCTCAATGAAGGTTTAGCGCCCCCGTTTCCCTTTTATTAAATTGTAGAAAAATTATAGCACCTTCTGGAACCAATTGCAACAACGCCTCTATTTACCGAGGTACCAGATTAAGGTGAATAGCCTGAGCCGGCTGGAACATGGTGGCGTTGACACGTCATCCCCCATCGCTATCCTAGATAACGGGGGAGTGCCCTTCTTTATTTGCCTGCGGGGGTTCCAGCTCTCAAGAAAGGGGCGAGAATGAAGCCTTTGCCTGAAAGTAACAGGAGTAAGAGAATCTACATTGCAAGGAGGCAACCCAGGCCTTTTGACCACTGAACGATAAGATGAATTGTGCAGGATCGTCTTCTGATTATTGACAGTCTCACATGGTCTGGATATCATTCAACCAATATGCCCATACTGGTTTTCATCAAGGATCTGCTCATTACCACATTTGGCCAGATGGCTTCTTTATTGGCCGGTGTATTTCTTTTCGGCCTGTTGATACATTTCATCTCGCTCTTTACCTTCAGATCTATAGAAAGGGCATTTGGGAGCAAAGGAATATATATCGTAGCCTGGCTGGGGACACCGGTTCATGAACTGGGGCATGTCATTTTCTGTGTTATTTTCATGCATAAGATTGTGGAGATTAAATTTTTCAAGCCGGATCCGCTTACAGGAACACTGGGTTACGTATCTCACCAATGGAATCGTTCAAATCCCTGGCAGGTATTGGGCAATTTATTCATCGGCATCGGCCCGGTAATACTCGGGAGTGCCGTGCTGTTCGCAATATTCTATTTCCTGATTCCAGATAGTTCGCTGGCATGGGACTCTATCTCAGCCAAGGTCGGCGAGATTGATAATAGCTGCTTGCTAGGGGGTTATTTTGAGGTTATTCGGGCCTCGGCGTTGACTATCGTTAAGTTAATATTTACCATCTCCAATTTAACCAGCTGGAGGTTTTGGGGTTTTTGCTATTTATCCATTTGCGTTGCCTCAAATATCAGACTAAGCCTGTCGGACATAAAAGGCTCCTTATCTGGTTTGGGGTGTTTAGTATTGCCTTTTCTCCTGATAAACTTCTTGGGGCTTGTAACTGGCCTCGGTGCTGAGGGATTATTCCCATTTTCGGCATCCTCGCTCGGTATAGTTTACAGCTTATTGATACTTACCCTAACTATGGCTGTAATCGGGTTTTTGCTGACTTATTTCATATCAGCCACGTATGTCAAGATTAGACGCGGGCATATATTGAATCCGTTCTAGCCTGTCTACACGCGAGGGGAGAAACAAATCAGCACACATAATGGCTAATTGTTTAATTCCGTTCACCTCCCGCTTATTATTATAACTAGCGGGCTAGGGGTTTGTACGCTAGGCACATGGTCGGTTAGGAGAGACGTGGGGCGGTGGGGGTGGGCAGGAGCAGTATAGGTCATTGTATTGCACAGATATACAGTCTTGACGATTTTTAAAAGAGTATTATAATACCCATACTCTAACTATGTAGAACCGGAGTGTGTCATGAAAGAAAATGTAGGTAAAAGAAGCGTTGCAGATATACTTCGCTTTTCTATGAAAGAGCTTATTGAGTCTGACGCAGATTTATACCAGCGGGTTGTTAGTCTAGCTGATGCGGAATTCTTTGAGCAACATCAAACTACAGGTAGACTAATAGCAGTGGCTGACGAATTGCTTGCCGTTCCTGCGGAAGGAGGAAAGGATGATGAAGGTAACTAGTATCAACTCCTCTTGGTTTAGAGGGGCCGCAGCTAGCGCTTCATTGAATACCGAACTCAAAAATATCGCAATTTATGGCGCTAATGGTTCAGGGAAGTCAACATTTTGTGACGCTATTGAATACCTAATAATGCAGGGCAAGATAGACCATCTGAGGCACGAGTACAGTGGGGTTCGGCAAGAGAAGGGAATTCGAAATACTCATGCTCCTAAAGGCGTGTCCTCCATTATATCTATAGAGTTTGAAGGTAATGTCAGTATAGGTGTTACGATAGATGAGAATGGAATTCCAGTATTCACGAGTGATCCATCTGCACTCATAGATCTTGTTCAGAGTTGGAAACTGGAACAACTAGTCCTACGACAAGATGAAGTAGCTAGATTTGTTGTAAAACCTAAAGGAGATAAGTACTCAGCTTTGCTTCCACTCTTGGGATTACAGAATCTGGAACAAGCAGCCAGTAACCTTAGCACATTAAATAGATACATAGTTGAACGTAGCGGCCTCATTGCCAAGACAGAAAGGCTTAAACTGCTAAGAGACGAAGCATTGAAATACCTCCCAGAAATATCGGAGAAGGCAATTCTTGAAATCCTGAGTAAGGTAGCAGAACGCCATATTGCTGGAGAGAAACCAACAAAACGGAGCGAATTAATAACGACTTTGACTGAATCAATCAGCAAGAGTGTTGAATTATTAGAACCGACCATTACTCGATACACACTATTGAGCCAAATTCGTGATGAGAACCTTCCAAATAAGATTGATGCTGCCATTAATACACATGACAAGATAGCTGGGCGGTTGGATGCATTTCTGGATAGCCGTATTGGGATTCTTCAAAATGCCGAAGGATGGCTTAGTAAACTAGACAAGTTAGAGGGCGAGATTAACTGCCCGGCATGTGGCCGTCCTATTCCCATCGAAGACTTCGCCGGGCATGTCCGCAGTGAATTAAAAGCTTTAGAAGAACTTGCCTCTTCTCGCAGTGCTGCGAGGTCAGCACAATCTACTCTCAAGGGTTCTTTAGATAAGGTAAAAGGGTTCTTAGCGAACGAAGCTTTATCTTCATGGCCCACCGTTAAGACAGACCCTGAGCTTAATGAGGCGATATCTGGACTATCTAAACTAGATTTATCAACTTGGCAAGGCGAGTACCCAACAGAGGATATTGCTAAGGTTAGCGCTCTCGTCCCGCTAATTTTAACGCGTATTAAGCCAATACTGGATGCAACTCCACCATCTAGTAAGGAATTATTTAAAGATTTAAAGATTGTTGAAGCGTGTGGAAACATCGATGAGATCCAGAGTTTGGAGGATGATTTAAACCGAATTAGGCGTATTACAAAAGGTATTACATCAGGTGAAAATGCGATTAGGAGTAACATAAAGACTCGAACTGAGGAGCTAATAGATCAGATTTCTGGTGATATTCAGAATTTGTGGGGGAAATTGCACCCCGGCGAACCTATTGAAGATGTAAAGCTATACGTTCCAAGTGATGCTGATAAAGCGATTGACGTTTGCTTAAAATTCTTTGGAGTGGAACAACTGTCACCAAGATTAACGCTTTCTGAAGGACATAGAAATAGCCTTGGCCTGTGTATATTTCTCGCACTGTCGCGATGCGGAGATGGTGAAACCCGTCCTATTTTCCTTGACGATGTTGTAAGTAGCTGGGATCGTGAACACAGAGGGATGCTAACTGGGATTTTGAATGGAGGGCTTGGTGATCGACAGATACTCCTGTTCACCCATGATAGGGAATGGTTCCATGAACTCAGAACCATATTGCCCACAGCCAGTTGGAAGTTCTTAGTTCTAAAACCCTGGAGTAGTCCTTCTATTGGCTTGCAATGGTCTGAGTCACAGGATACTTTAGATGATGCAAGGGTTTTAATTGACACAGATCCTGAGGCAGCTGGCAATCGTGTTAGAGCAATAATGGATACTCAGCTTGCTATTATTGCAGAAAGGTTACGAATAGATATGCTCTATAAGAGAGGGGATCGTAATGATCGTCGAACATGTATAGAATTCTGTGAAAAAATAATATCAAATGGCAAGAAGCGATTCAGGAAAAAGGCAGGAGATTCTTGGCCAGAGTTTAAAGAGCCGATTGACGATTGGCATAGAATGCACTCCCTACTGATTGCTTGGGCAGACCGTAGTTCTCATGCTGGTAGCCTAGTCCCTAATGAGGTTGAGCAGCTTATACAAACCTGTGAGATAGCTTTGAGTAGATTTAAGTGTGCTAAATGTGAAAGCTTTGTATGGAGCGCCGACAGAACTAGTCAAGAAAGGCTGCAGTGTACCTGTGGTGACTTGCAATGGAGTTATGGCTGACAAGTAAGATTGAACAGGCTATTTCTCTATAACTTGAGCA
>JAUVXS010000013.1 GCA_030603485.1 Dehalococcoidia bacterium | reverse complement strand
TAGGGTAAATTCACCTCGGCACAGAGATGCAGCCCTTTGGGACCTTCCAGTCCTTCAACAAAATTATGGTAGTCTTCTTTAGCCAGTTGCTCATTATATCCCGAAAGACCACTAAACACATAACCAAGTCCTGGCTCATCCAGCCAGACAAAGGCATTGGGATTCCTTTCCTTAAGCTCCTGATACTGAATGTTGGCTTTCTTTTGAATAAAATCAAACAAAATAGTCCTTGCCGCATCGTTATAAATGATTGGCTTGAGGTTCTCATCAAGCACCTTAAAGCCAAAGCTCACGGGACCGATGACCTGTCCTCTGATAGCTTTATAACCTTGAACCTCCCTGGAGAGAAATTTGTGGAATACTGCGGAATACTCCGCGGTGAGGGTAAAAGCCTCAGGGACGTCCATTTTCACGAAATACTCGTCGAGTTCTTGTTCAAATCGGGCAGTGTTAAAACTGAGCCTCTCTTTGTCAAAGTCAATAGCTATGCCCGGGAAATTCTGCGATGCCTGAACATACATATCTTCATACAAGCTCACTTTAGGAAGCTGGGGCCAGAATGGGATATCCAGGCTCAAGGCAAGCTCCAGAGCCCGCTCAACATCCCTATGAGGCATTATCCCCATAGCGGTAGTGCTGCATCGTGCCTCAAATGCTATCATGAATTTCCGGTCTCTCTTCCTGCAAGTATCACTTAAATCATAGCACGAAGGCAGGAAAAACCTTGGATGTCCTTTTACCTGCGCTAACTCTATATGCCCAGCTTTTTTCGATTCGCTTCTATGTGGGCCAGGATAGCATTCGCAGCCTGGACGGGGTCTTTTTCGACATTCAATATACCGCCGGTTAGCTGCTTGCAGTCCTGTGTCAACAAGTGAACCAAATTCGGTGCTCCGGTAACTGTGGGTACCGGATTCACATAGGTATAAAGACCAAAAGCCAGGGCAAAGACGGCATCAATAGTCGCTTTCTGTTCCATATACTCGGGGGCAACGGCGGCCACAGGTAGTTCGGAGACGGGTACATTTCCCAAAGCGCTGGCTAGACTGGCCAGCAGATCGGCAATACGTCCCGTATCAGTACACGTTCCGTAACTCAATACCGGTGGTATGCCCAGAGTCTGGCAGAGACCCTTAAGGCCTGTGCCCGCAAACTCACTTGCCTCGGGGCGGCACAAACCCGCTACCTGCATTGCCCCATTACCACAGCCCATGGAAAGGACCAGAAGATCGCGCTTGATTAGTTCCTTAGCCATCCGCACGCTGTGTACGTCCTGGCCGGTATCTCTCAGAGTAGTGCACGAGATAAGTCCAATCACACCCCTGATGGTACCGTTTTTGATTACCTTCAAGAGCGGCTCCAGGGAACCACCCAGAGCTTCAACGATGCTTTCGGAGGAGAACCCGACCGTGGCTTCGTTCATCGGCAGACCCGTAACCGGCTGCACCGAGGCATGGCGTTCTTTAAAATTATCTATGGCCATCAGCAACAGCTGGGCTGCCTGCTCCTCTGCCTTTTCAGGCTCGTAGTTGATGCGCTCGGTAATGCCTTCGAAGGCAACCAGGTCGCTGACCGGTACCAGCCTTATTTTGTACTTCCTGGCATAAGCCGGGTCAACCGGCATCGAGCAGTTCATATCGCAGGCAAAGAGGTCAACACAACCACTGCCAAGAACAGCCTCCTGCATTAACCAGTTACCTGTGAAACCATAGAAGGCGTCATCCATTTCCCATCTTTGAATCATCTCCTGACCGGTCTCGATGTTGGCAATAACGCGCAATCCCTTTGCCCCGACCGCTCTGGCCTTGTCCTGCCACTCCGGCTTCCTGGCCAACTGAACCATCGCGAAACCGAGAAAGGGCTCATGACCATTCGGCAAAGCATTAACATAATCGGGATCAAGAACTCCGAGGTCAACACGCATCTTATGTGGCCTGGGAAGACCGAAGATAATATCCTGGCAGTACTCATTTACAATTTGACTCTGGTAGGCCGTCGCTATGCTCAGGCGCATTGCTTTTAGCGCCAGGCTGACGTAATAGCCGTCCACGTTAGTAAGGCAAGAGCTTGACGCCCGTAGCATCTCACCGTATACTCCGCCGGGAAACAGATCCAGATTTTTCCAGGTTATCTTTCGTTCGTCGGGAGCCAGGGCTTCAACTATCTGGCTTGGCTCATCGGCTTTACGGTTGAAGTCAGCTTCAACAAAATCACAGAGAGTCAAAGCCGTTTTCTCGATTGTGCCTGAGGTGGCTATCCCCAGCCTGCCAGCCAATACCTTCAATTTGTCTTTCTCGATTATCTTGAAAGGAGTTTCGCCTTTGGCTGTAGCGCGAAGCGTCTTGATGGTCTGCTCGGTGTGATAGTGATATGTTGAAGCTCCCAAGATATTTCTGAGGAGCATCATACGCATCGCCATACCGTCTCCGGTGATGCCGCACACGCCCCTCTTGTCTTTGGCAACATCGGCACGACACGGCCCGTTAGAGCACAGGTCACAGCGAACTCCTCCCATACAGAATGGACAACGCTGGTCGGGATTGCCTCCCATTCCCTGGGCTTCGTACCTGTCCCAGATATTATTCATTTCATCTTCTTTAATCCTATCGTACACTCGACGTACGGACTCGTGATATGAAATCCTTTCTTTCTCCATGGTAATTCCTCCTTTTAGCTAACGTTACTTTCTAAGTCAAAGGCTAATTTCAAGAATAAAACATTTTGTCCATAAGGGCAATGTTCCGACCAGCACCACGCAGATTAATCATGGTGTATATCCTTATTTATCGGATCGCAAAACTGAATTTCATACAATCTCATTTAGAGGATTAGGTCTTTTCCGACCTGAGTTTCCATATAATCTCGTAGTAACGCATTGTGCGCCCACGCCCTTGAGGTTTAATGTCCGATTTCATATCTAATCGTTTACCTACCCTTCTGGTATGATCACGTTCATTTTTGATGTGCCGGCTTGGTAAGAACAGGATATGTGTATAAGAAACCGATATCGCTAACAAGACCCGACAAGGGGCACTGAGGTGTTAGCTCTTAAGAACTTAAGATTAATTGACGGTACTGGTCATAGCCCGATTGACAAAATGACTATCATCCTTGATTGGTTTGCTATCTTTAACGAAAGATATGCGTGTTCTTTATTTCTCTTCTTGCGACGTTGTGGTTCCCGAGAGGGCTATGCGAACTTTCCTTGAGTTGCCATTGGTAGCAGCTGTGTCAGGTTTGACTTCTTCGATATAAGCCACTCCAGGTATTGTTTGCAGCACATTAACAAAGTTTATGGGCTCACGCAGGAAAACCAGAATTGAAGGCATATCAATCTTAGGTACAATCATCTCAGTATTTGCAACTTCGGGTAATTGGTCAAGGAAGGCCACAACTTCCATGACTTTGGCTACATTAAAGGGAGGCAAGATTTCCACTTCCCATTGCGGCTTGCCCAACTCTGCCTGCTCTTCAAACTGAAGTAGGTTCGAGAGTTCGAAACTTTTTTCGGTGTGGTCCGTAGCCCGGCTTGGCTCCGGGGATTTGTCAAGTGTCTTGTTCTCTTCCCCTGCTTCCATTCTGCTCTCCTCTGCGATTTCCACGACTGCGGCTTCCTTCTCTTCCACGGCTGTGATTTCGCTCTCTATCGCGATTTCCACGGCTGAGGCCTCTTTCTCTTCGGCGACTATGTTATCGATCTCTTCTGCGATTTCCACGGCTGTGGCTTCTTTCTCTTCGGCGACTATGTTATCGCTCTCTTCGGCGATTTCCACGGCTGTGGCTTCTTTCTCTTCGGCGACTATATTATGGCTCTCCTCTGCGATTTCCACGGCTGCGGCTTCTTTCTCTTCCGCGACTATGTTGTCTCTCTCTTCTGCGATTTTCGTGATTACATTGCTTTGCTCTCCCCCTGGCTCAGACAACTTATTGCCAAAATCTGCCTGTACCGCTGCTGCCTGTCGCTTAAGGCTTTCCAGTTCTTCCAGCATATAGCCGAATTGTTGATTTACAAGGTTGTGTAGTTCACCCCGGATTTTAATTTTCTGGTTCTCTAGCAACAGTACTGCTTCCTCTTCGGCTTTAGCCTTGATTGCGTTAGCCCGTTCATTAGCAATCTCCTCAGCTTCAGCTATTTTCTGCTCCATCATCTGTCGAGCTTGCTCCCTGGTTTTATCTATAATGGCAGTACTCTCAGCTTTAGCTTGTTCTGCGGTTTCTGTCTTAATCTGCGTTGCCAGATTGTCAGCTTCGACAACGGTCGTCTCTGCAAGTCTGCTAAGAGACGCGATATGCTCCTGAGACTGGGCTAGTTTATCCCGTTCCTCGATTAGCTCGTCAATGAAAGACGCTACCTGAGCCTCATCTAGCCCGTTCTTTAGTCGATTGAACTCACGCCCCCCCAGCACAATGACGTCATCTTTTTTAGCGTTATTACTCATAATATCATCCACCTTTCTCATAGGGCTCAATAACGACAAGGGTATCAATGTAACACGTCAGCCCCGTTTAGTTTCATGATATTCCGTCGTATTTCTATCTCTCGATTTCACCCTGAAAGACCTTCCAAATTCTCTCTGATTTTCCTTTAATTTCTTCCCAGGCTTGCTCGATGGTCTCCTGTCGTACTCTCAATGCTTCATTCACATTGTCCTGGTGAACCTGCTTAGCATCCATTTTCGCTTTCTTATACGCCATCTCGGCTTCTTGTTCAGCTTTTTCCAGGGCTTGCGTAGTTTTCTCTATGGCTTCTGCACAAATTTTAGCGGCGTGCTCTTCAATTTCTTTATAGGACTTCTCCCCTTGGCGCTGGCGTTCCTGATACGCTGCCGCTACCTTTTTCTGAGCTTGCAGATAGGACGCATAGGCGGTCTGGGCATGGTTCATTAACTCACCAAGAAGATCCGCATCCTCCTTGGGGACCTCGGAGGGAAGCTTGCCTATTTGTTTCACATCTTCGCTTGCCACCTTCTTGGCTTGTTTGTTTTCAGTCATTGTAGTCGCCATAATAAACCTCCTTGAATTTGTTTTCGGTACTGCCATTGAACATTCTTACAACACTAGTGATTTCTATATCTAGTGTGGTAAGCTTCAAATGTCTGTATGACACTCTGGCTTGTAAAATTCCGTAATCTCGTTAATGAATGTAAATCCTCCTCTTCTAATTTACCTTAAAATCGGTAGTATTTCTCATATTTCGACCACATGGTTCCTCTGAATTTTGTTAGTCTCCAACTTAAGATTGCATAGTTCGTTCTCCGCGAACAGCCTCCACCCTTTTCTGTCTCTATATTCGGCATCTTTTACGATGTTTTGCCTGATCCAGCGGAACAGAGTGCTCTTACCTATGCCAACTAGCTCACAGACTTCAGCAGTCCTATAATAGACTCGACCATTCATTTTTACAGGCATATGCAACACCCCCTAAAACTAACTGAATATAGTCTAAGACCCGTTGGCTTCCCTGTCAATCACCTATAAGTAACCTTACTTTCGTAAGGGGATTAAGATTGTATTACGCCCTGCTGGCTTCCACAGAGGTGACTGATGAAGGGAGCGACGAAGCTCAGGTGAGGGGTTCAGGTAATCCCCGAAAGATGAGAATCAAATGCAAGCATAATATATGAAGTACAGTTCCATGAAGGAAATGAAGGACACAAAAGCATAACTATGAAAAATGGCAGGCCGGCAACCCAGGGCATGTGCGCTGTGTGCAGTACCAAAATGTTCCGAATTGGCCGGAATTAGGCTTACACCAACACAGCTTAACAGAACTCAGAAGGGCTGGATTTTCCCGGTGTCGGGATATCCAGCCCTTCTGTTTTACGAATCACGCCTAATTGGCTTCCACATAATACAGGCGGCATTTACTTACGCACCGGGATTCATGACGCGCCCGACAAAGAGAATGGCACCCGTCTCAATGTCGCGGATCAGGAAGATGAAGGGGCGGTCTATGGTGACCTCCACAGGAGGTTCAGGTACTGCTGTTAATTCCATAATCACTGCGGTGGCAGCAGCAGCCTCGGTGCCAGCTTCATCCACGGCAACGAATGCCTTGTGCACAACGTCCGATATGGACAGCTCACGATTACCAGTCATTCCGGAGAAATCCGCACCACCGGTGAAGGCAACCGGCATGCCCATCTCGGCGAGGGTATCCTTCAGGCTGAATTCTGAATCAAATTCAAACTGGGGCATCGTCAGGGTGACCTGAGCAGGTTGCAGACCGCTTATGATTGTATCAACCTGCTGAGCCTGAAGTCCTTCTTCAAAAGTCTGGAAATTGCCAGCTTCAGGCAGGAGGATAACCATTGAGAGTTCACCGCCATCATATCGCAGCTCAACTGCCTGATATCCTTCCCCCTTGGTGTATCCACACGACTCCGTCTGCTTCATCATCGGCACAGTGACCTGCCCGCCGTCAAGAAGGTAGAACGGACCGTCTGCTGTCCTGTCCTCATTGAAAGGGTACTCCCAGGCAGCATTGAAGTAGATAGCATTGGTTAGCACAAGGCAGGTCAGTGCATCAATCGCGCCTGGCGGGATAAGGTCTTCGATACGACCTTCCGTCTGGTCACTGACCCAATCATTGATAGCAAGGCGGGACACTTCCGTCTCCGTTATGAAGTCCAGTATTCTCAGCCCGGCACCGTAGTTCTCGGCCAGGACATCGAGGAAGGTGGAAAGGAAGCTGTAGTCCTTCTGCCCCCAGACGGCGTTGACAATGTTCAGCCTGAATCCTTCCCCGTCCTTACCTTCGGCACCTTCACCCCTTCTGGCAAGTTCTGCATCAAGCCAGTTGAATGCCGGGTGCAGCCTATCCTGTCCAAGCAAGAATTTAAGGGTGTCGGCCATCTGCTGAGCAGTTTCGCCACTCGCTCCGGCGTATGTCATCGCCAGCGCCAGTGAGATGCTGTGGGGAGAGTAAAAGAGATTACCCTCCTTCCCTTTAAGCGCCTGATAAAGCTCAAAGGCGAATGCGCTGTTTCCTTCGACCAGTAATGCTTGCCCACTCGAACTAACATCCTGTGAAGTTATCCGCTCTTTATCTGATTTGAGCACCTCGCCTGCTGCCGCAGGTATCAGGCTGGGCTGAGCCACAGGTATTAGGCTGGGCTGAGCCATCTGAATAGAGGTTATCACCGGCAACAGCAACACTATGACTAATACGGCTATCAATCTCTTATTCACCTCATTCACCTCCCATAAATATTCAGACTCTTTGTTTAATTTGGCTCTTCCGTTCCAATCTGGCCATTTTGAAAACCTTTCACTTCCACGTTGAAGAATTTCCAGACGGTTCGTCGCCCTGGGGCTCATCGGGAAGGTAGTCAGAAGGTGTCCAGGTTGATAATGGAAGCTCCACCTCAGTGATGTAATCCAGATTTTCCAGACTGTTCATCTTTATCTTAGCGTTCGAGATAGTGTAGAGAACATCGCCTATGTAAAGGGACCTCTGCACCGAGAAAGAAGAGTAAAAGTAGTAGTATTCTTGCTCCGGTTCAGCGAGATTCTCAATATGGGTGATTCTACCTTCAAGCCTGAGACCTGCGTCCGGGGATATATGGAATATGTAAGCGCCCTGCCAGACAGTCTCGCCGTAAGCCCACGAGGGAACTCCTTCAGGATACTCCGCCTCATCTATTTCCGCGACCGAAACAGGCATCACCAGCAGGTTTCTTGACTTATCAAATAGGAATGCTTTGTGGTCCCACAGGATCGGCGAATCGGTGCCCCTGTCCCCTATTTCCAGCTTTGATATCTCCCGCGGGTTGCTGACATCGGTGACCTCGAAGAGCGATATCTTGACTCCCTGATACCAGGCAAATTCCCCCGCGTCCGTTGTCTCCTTACCTATCCCTATAATATGGTTCTCATCGTAAGGATGGAGGTAGTCTGAGTATCCAGTTACCTTCAGATAACCGAGAACTTCAGGGTCATAAGGGTTCTTCAAATCTATCACGAATAGTGGGTCAACCTGCTTGAAGGTTACCAGATAGCCTCTTTCACCCATGAATCTGGCCGAATAGATCGTCTCCCCGGGAGCGAGGTCCTCCAGTGAGCCGGTAATGTTGAGGGACATATTCAGAATGTATAAGTGGTTCCGGGATGTTCCCTCACGGGTTGTGGTTGCCACCCTGAAGTGGCCTCCATACTCGTCCATAGAGAATTGATTCAGCACCATGCCAGGGACCTCGCCACTGGCGACATACTCTATTTGGTCACCTTCTATATGAATCCGGTGTATAGAGCTTTTTTGAAAATCCCCCACATCTGTCCCCCACACGGGGAAGGTCAGGTATATGTTATTCAGAGAGACATACAGGTTGCTACTGGCTCCAAGCAGGATTGTTTCACGTGTCGGTTCCTGGTCATCGGTCTGCGTGTTTATGGCTATAATAGTTGTATACATATAATAGTAGTCAGAGACATCGGAATAGTAGATATCTGTGGCGGGTATTTCCGTCTCATTGCCCCCAGAATAAATCCTTGGAAGGTTCAGTTCACCGTCTTGCTCATACACAGGCTCATTTATCACCACATAAACATAATCGCCTATCATCCTTGAACTCACATAGCCACCATCGGCAGAAAGCTCTCTCTGCAACCGGGGGTCTTCCCTATCTGAGATATCATATACTTTGATAGATGTCGCGGGCGATATGTAAGGTATGTAAGCGTCCTCTAGAACGCGCGGTGTATCATAATAAGGCATTCCTCCCTCAAACACGACCAGCCTATCTCCGTTGATGAATATTCCCATCGCCATTCCCTCTAGCTCGATTTCAGACAGGACTTGAGCTTGTTCAGGTGGATACGCCTTCACGATGATAATTTTGTTCTCCGAAACGAGGTAGATATACTCTCCGTCGGTCTTAATGATATCTGCCTCGTCCACCCCGGCAACCTGAATGTTGGTGGCAGAGTAGTCCTGGTCAGAGAAGGCAGGGGAAGGGGCGAGGCCTTCGGCCTCGCTGAACCAAACTCCGCCACGCTCGATATGCATTCCTGCATTTTTTGTGTTCGTCTTCACAAATCTTTTCAATTCCTCATAAGAAGAGAACCTGCTGATTTCCAGAGACCCGGGCTTATCCACCGCCTGCTGAACAGAGGCTATCAGCGGCAGCAGCAGCAACAAAACTAATACAGTTATCAATCCCTTGTTCATCTAGTTCACCTCCGATAAATATTTAGAGTTTCCGAGCTGTCTGACGACCTTTTGTGCCGGAGATGGGTTGCAGCCCTTCAATCCCTCCCCAGCTTTCCAACGATTTAATTCCCTGAAAGCTATCACCCATTTTCCTCTACTCCGGGTCGGCCTCATCAGGAGCCGCACCCTCTGATGATTCGAACTTTGCGAAGTCTATGTCCTC
Organism: Dehalococcoidia bacterium; assembly: GCA_030603485.1. GTDB lineage: Bacteria > Chloroflexota > Dehalococcoidia > GIF9 > AB-539-J10 > RBG-13-51-36. The sequence continues at coordinate 8,854 of JAUVXS010000013.1, read as the reverse complement.
AATGTTCATATCCTTAAGAGCTATGACCTCATCTATTTCCCCGAACTCACTCACTTTTTTCTCCAGGAGGTCAACCTTGAGGATATATCCAGGAACCAGTTCCCCTGGAGAGGTATTGCCTGCCTCTCCGGGGATAGGTCCAAGAGGTTCAGATTCAGAAAAAATTCCCCGTCCAGAATTAGCTTCAAGTTCGGGAGCAAGTAAAACAAATGCCTCGCCATCCCGTAGCTTAACTTCTGTAATCGCCAGTTCGTAATCCTCTATCAATTCTTGAACTTGAGGGTCGTTCAGGGCGATTCCCTTCGCCTGGGCTATATGCAATTGGGGTTGAATTACATTAAAAAATCCCACAACCGCTATTAACACCACAGCAGCACTGACGGGGGCTAATATTTTTGCCCAATCCATGATAGTCCTCTCCCTGAAGTGCCCGGAGCCAAGCAAAGTCATTTTTAATGCTTGTTTATGACCTGGAAGTTCAATTTCCGGAGTTTCCAGGTTTTCCAGTTTCTGGATTAACTTCTCATGTTTCATAAACTTTATCTCCGTCTATATAATGTAATGCGGAAGGCCTAAAAAGGTTGCATTATTTAACCCAAAAAGTCTTGCGACTTTTTGGGACCCCTGAGTAAATTTGACTTTAATTTGATGGCGTCCCCAAGAAGATCGCAAGATTTTCGTGGGATAGTTTAATCGGCTTCTCTTAGTTTCTCCACTGCCCGGTGGAGCAAGGATTTTATTGTTCCCTCTTTTTCCCCCAGGATTTCAGCGATTTCTTTAATCTGTTTTTGCTCAAAAAATCTGAGAGTAATGACTTCCTGGTATTTAGCGGGGAGCCGGACGATTTTTCCCTGAATTTCCAGAAAATCCTGATATTGTTTTAATTTTTCCTGCGCTTCTATTAGTTCGCTTTCGGGGTCATAGGGTGATATGGGTTCAAAACCCTGTTCCTGTAATTCTTCCAGTGATACGGATTTTTTATATTCGGCTTTCCTAAAATACTGGCTAATCTCGTTGGCGGCGATTTTATACAGCCACGAGGAAAAAGAGATATTGCGCCAGCGAAATTGCCAGAGCTTCCTCAATGCCTTCAAAAATGTCTCTGAAGTAATATCCTGGGCAGCTTCAAGATTGGCAGTCCGCCTCAGGACATAGCCAAAGATTTTGGGATAATACTGGTCGTAGAGCTCAGCAAAAGCATCAGGGTCTTTTTGTGCTTGTCTGACTAGTTCCTTTTCTTCGCTTAAATCCATATTAGCCAGTAGAAGAAATTGAGCGTTCTCCAGTAATTAAGTGTACTAGTAAAAGTTCAGTTTTTCCAGAATTCTGGCTTATATTGTACCAGCAGCGCGCACTGGCAAGCGCTTTTTCGTTCTTTCAGGATTTTCGTCGGATTGGCTAAAAAGTCAGTCTTCCCATCCACATAGAGAGCTGTCGCTCCAGGAAACTCCGTTGACTACTATAATCAGAAGCACAACCTGAACGGCTCGTAAAAGCCTTTATAAAGCCAGCCCGGTCCGGTATCCCTCATCGATAGCTTCCAGTATTCTGCGCGGTTGGGAAGAATTGCCTATGCAGTGTATCTCAGGGACTTTACCTTCCAGGGCTTTGTACAAGCGCGTATTCGCCTTGTAGCCGACTGCTATGATGACTGTATCTGCCTGAATGGTTTCCTTCTTACCTTCAGCAGTAGTTACGCGAATACTGTCTTCCCGTACCCCTTCACAGGTTACGCTGGTCAGCAGAGTCACCTTTTTGCTCCTCAGCCCGTCCATGAGCCGTCGCCTTGTCATGGGGAACATGTCGTTGGCCATCCGCTTCAATATTTCTATGACGGTGACCGTTTTCCCCTGTTTCGCGAGATAGTGCCCCGTCTCACAGCCGACCATCCCCCCACCGATGATGACCACACGCTGCCCTGCCTTTGCTTTGCCTGAGAGCACATCCTGAGCAGTGACCACATTCGGTTTATCAATGCCAGGTATGTCAGGCATAGCTGGAGTGCCTCCTGTGGCTATCACAACGGCATCTGGATTCCCTTCAGCAACGATTTCAGCAGTGGCATCTGTATTAAGCTTGACTTCCACCCCAGCTTTCTCAACTTGACTGGCCAGATAGTTTATCCAGGGGAAGATATCGTCCTTAAATGGAGGTAGCGCGGCTATATTCAGTTGCCCACCCAGCTTCGCATCCCTTTCAAACAAAGTAACCCTGTGACCTCTCCGTGCTGCCACAATAGCAGCCTGCATACCGGCCGGACCACCACCAACTATAACCACATTCTTTACCTTTCCCGCGGGCTTAATTTGGTATGCCCTCTCCTTGCCCATCGTGGGGTTGACGACGCACGTTACGCCCTCGCCGCGTTCATCGAAGGCGAGTCGTTCAATACACTCCATACAGCCTATGCACGGAATAACTTCATCAAGCCTTCCTTCAGCCACCTTATTGGGCAGGTCCGGGTCTGCCATAAGACGCCTGCCTATGGCTATAAGGTCAGCTTTGCCTTCCTCGAGAACCCTCTCGCCGAGCTCAAGGTCCAGTCTGCCCACTGCAATCACCGGCACGTTGGCCAGCTTCTTGACCTCTTCAGCCAGAGGTACCAGAAAGCCCGGGGTATCCGAAATTGGAGCGGTGGTTATATAAGACCCGGCGCCATAACCCGATACATGAATCGCCTGAGCACCTGCCTCCACCGCCAGCGGTACTACCTGTTTGGTCTCCTCGATGGTAATCCCGTTCTCCACTCCCCATTCCCGGGCATTGAGCCTGACCCAGACAGGAAAATCTGGGCCTACCTCTTCTCTGACAGCCTGAAGTATCTCTACCAAGAATCTTGCCTTGTTCTCGACTGAGCCGCCATATTTATCTTTGCGCTGGTTGGTAGCTGAGGAGAGAAAGGCGGCCACAAGGTACTGATGAGCACCGTGAATCTCCGCCCCATCAAAGCCGGCCTCCCTGGCACGTCTGGCAGCCGAAGCAAACCACCCCACCCTCTCAGCAATTTCTTCCTCGGTTAGTTCATGAGGGAGTTCTCCCAGGACGCCCATAACTCTGGTGGGCACTATGACCGGGGACGGACTCACCTGCACTGCCTTTCCATCCCAGTTCTCCATGGTGGAATGCATTATCTGGATAGCTATTCTGGCATTGTATTTATGAGCGACATCCGTCAGTTTTTGCCATCTGGGAATCAACTTATCGTCTCCCAGAGATGCCTGGTGAGACATGGTGCGTTGCGGGTTGGGAGCGCTTCCTTCGACAATAATCAATCCTACCCCCCCTCTAGCCCTCCCCTCATAGTAATCGAGCGTCCGTTGCCCAACGGCGCCGCCTTCCTCAGCGTAGCTGGTTCCTATCGGTGGCATGACTATGCGATTCTTCAGTTGCATCTGACCTATGCTCGTTGGCTCAAACACTTTCCTGAATCGAGCTGCAATCATCACTGGCTCCTCCCTTGTTTAGTAACTGTATTCTGCCTTTGCTGGCTAAGTGTACCACAAAACCGAAATCCACCATCTACGCCCTTGGTCTCAATCTGCTCCAGTTCACTATTATCAGCCCAGCTCCAAAGCTCAGGCGGTGGTGTTCCCAGCCAGAAGGAGGTGGCTTGGGTGGGGACAATAAAGCAACCAATGACCAAAATCGTGTGGCGACTTGTGCAGCAAGGACACGGACTTGATAAGGAGATTACAGGTAGCATATAATTATGTTTAAGAGGAATGGGTTCTTCTTTCGAGATGAAAAGGACGGAGGAAGAAAGGGCTCAGCTATCAGGTCACCTGCTGGTAGCTAGAGTAGAAAACAATCTCTGATTGCTAAAAAGGTTGAGTTTCTAGACAACTTGTAAAGGGGAGGTTGAGATGTTTGAAAGAATTCTGGTTTGTCTGGATGGCTCCGAGCTTGCTGAGCAAATTCTACCTTATGCCACAGAGCAGGCGCTGCAATTTAGTAGCAAACTTACGCTTCTCCAGGTTGTGCCCATGCCCAGCAGTGTCTACATGGCCTCGGCAACAGGCGAGCTCCCTCAGACAAGCGGTATGATAGCAAAGGACATCCAAAAACAGGACGCTGAGGCAAAAGCTTATCTGGAGGGTGTTGCGCAGTCCCTGCGGGGAAAAGGGATAGACGTTGAGTGTGTCGTCCTGGGGCCGTTGCAGCCTGGTAAAGCTATCGCGAAATATGCCCAGGATAATGCAATCAACCTTATTTGTATCGCCACTCATGGACGGAGCGGGGTAGGACGTGTTGTCTTTGGCAGCGTTGCCGACTATGTGCTCAGAGCATCGGGGCTGCCTATTCTAGTGATAAAACCCGAGAAAGCTGCGACTTAGCAGATGATGAACTAAGCTCCACCTGGAGGGGACGATACCTAGAACCATTCGCAATCGTCGCCGTCTGTTTTCAGAAAGAGTCTTTTCGATAACTATCCCCTGGTTTGGCTGATAACAGCAATGCTTGTTTCTAGCCTAGTCTGGCTATTTCTTGCCGAAACCCATGGACTGAGCCTGAGGGCAAATACTTTGTGCCCTGCAATGAACACAGGCAATTCTGGTGAAAATGAAAAAGAAACGAAATAGAAGCAGTCCCACAATAATCAGCAATATGACTAGCACAGGCAGGGAAAAGTTCAGAACCAGGGCTGGTATTATGGCAACGATGGGAACAGCTAAACTTGCTATATATAGGTTGTTAGGGCAGAAAGGGCCTTTGGCACGGTTTGGGAAAGCCTCCACGCTTCCTTCTTTTGCCATCTTCCTTGATACTAAGTTCAAGCCTGATATACATAGGGAGTTATCCAGCTTGTAATAGACACAGTTACAGCATACTTTCAGCGGCATATGTACATACATCTCTATGAACGAGAACGCGAGGTAGAGCGATCCCAGCAGGTAACCTATCCAGGAGGCATAACCGAGGAATATCCCGATTCCACCAAGCACATAGTGGCCAGTTGTAGCACCATTGTAAATTAGGATACTGGATAATGGATACTTTGTATATAAGTTCGACTTCCTTGCTGAAGCCATTTCTTTTCGACTAGTGCCGGACCTTCTTCGCCTGTACCCTCACACTCAAGACCGAGTTCGCAAAGTCCATGATCTTGTCTTCCGGCATTTTGAGTTCTTTGATGATTGCCTGGGCGGTGGGGTCGTTCGCCATACAGTCGATGGGGAATACATTCTCTTCGAGTATTTTCACATCATTGAAGCCGGCCGACTTTATGGTAGCAAGGTATTCATCTTTCAACATTGCCCCAGAGATACAACCGACGTAGGCTGACACTGAGTTAATAATAAATGTTGGCAATTCCTTCAGCAGGACTATGTCTGAAACCATTAACCGTCCGCCGGGTTTAAGCACCCGGAAGGCTTCCTTGAAAACCCTCGGTTTGTCTGGTGAAAGGTTGATAACGCAGTTCGAGATCACGATGTCAGCGGAATTATCGGCAACAGGCAGGTTCTCGATTTCACCCAACCGGAATTCCACGTTATGGGAGTTCCCTTCGAGGGCATTCTCACGGGCCTTATCAACCATTTCCGGCGTCATGTCAACACCGATTACCTTCCCTTTTTCACCTACCCGCTGCGCGGCAAGGAAACAGTCGAAGCCCGCCCCCGATCCAAGATCCAGGACGGTTTCACCCTCTTTCAGTGATGCCAGTGCTACCGGATTACCACAACCCAGGCCCAGATTTGCCCCCTCGGGTACGGAAGATATCTCATGCTCACTATAACCTATCGCCTTACTAATAGCTTCCGATGGATTACTACAGCACGAAGTGGTCGGTGCACAGCACGAAGTAGATTGTTTGGCGACGCTCGCATAGCTTTTCCTCACATTCTTCTTAATTTCAGTCTCTTTCATATTATGCCTCCTCGATTAACTCAGTATTTCTTTAGCCAAAGGACCCAGCATTTCCCTTACTGTTCCAGCAAACTCAGCAGCTTTAACCAGAAAGAGACAACATAGTTTCCCTTCCGATTCCGATCTGATAAGCAGGAATTTGTCACCAGCCTTAATCTCTGCTTTGTCCCTTACGTCCTTGGGTAACACTATTTGTCCCCGGGCATCAATGGAAACGATAGCATCTACCTGGCAGCATTTTGTTCCTTTCAGCATTTCCATCCCCTTCAATTATCAGAATCTTCTGATAATTCAGAATATCATAATAATGCGGATTTGTCAAGAGACTAGATTTCTAATGATTTATGCGTATTTCATGGTTAAGGTTTGTAAGCTCCTTCAATTGTATCTACAGTCAACTCACCCAGCTCTATATTGCTCAGGCTTTCTACTGCTGAATGGCTGATAGGTTTATGTATCAGCACTTCCAATTCAGAATCAGGATCTAAGTATATTCTTTTCATCGGCTTTAGATTATAGAAACCTCTCAGTGTTATTAGCAGTAGGTCTATCTTATGGTGTCTAAGAACATAGATAAACCCACGCTTGAACTTGAGGGAGTTAGATGGAAGGGGATTTCACCCTCACCCTGTCTCACCCTAACCCTCTCCATCAAGTGGAGAGGGAACTCCCTTCGAGAGAGAGGAATCTATCTATAAGATCCTTCGTTTCGCTCAGAATTACAGGAAGTGAACAGGGTAGAATGACAACCTCTCTGTGATTGTAATGATAAAAAGAAATTTTTATAGTTAATAATTCCTCGTTTGGTGCTCTCGGTACAAATGTTATAATCTAGCTGATGCCACAGAAATTTGCCCACCTTCACGTCCACACTGAATATAGCTTGCTCGATGGTATGTGCCATATCTCCCAGCTTATTGAGCGGACCAAGGAGTTGGGCATGGACAGCCTTGCCATCACTGACCACGGCGCCATGTATGGAGTTATCGATTTTTATGTGGCGGCTAAGGAAGCAGGTATAAAACCGATCATTGGCTGCGAAGTCTATGTCGCCGAGACGGATTGCCATAGCCGTGAGTCAGCTCACAAAAACCCTTATCATCTTACCTTACTGGTCAAGAATGAAAGAGGCTACCGCAATTTGCTCCAGCTGGTTACTAAAAGCTACCTCGAGGGATTTTATTACAAGCCCAGGGTAGATAAGGAGCTCCTCAAGCTTCATCATGACGGGCTTATTGCCCTTTCGGGGTGTGCTCACGGGGAACTGGCTCGACTTATCCTCGAAGGGCGAAACGACGAGCTTGCCAGGGTAGCTTCGTGGTATAAAGAAGTCTTCGGCGATTACTACCTGGAGATTCAAAGGCATCCTATCCCTGAACTGGAGCAAATCAACCAGGAGCTTATTTCGCTATCCAGTAAACTCAATATACCCCCGGTAGCCACGTTTGATGTGCATTACATTGATAAAAACGACGCCCCGACCCATGAACTTCTTTTGTGTGTACAGACCAATACCTCTGTGTATGATGAAAAAAGGCTGAAGATGGCTGGCGACTTCTTCTATCTGAAAAGCCCTGAAGAGGTAGAACAACTGTTTGCTGACTTACCTCAGGCAGTGGAGAATACTCAAGCCATTGCCGATATGTGTCAACTGGAACTGGATTTTACCAGGCTACATCTGCCGCGCGTGGAATTGCCTCAGAGCAGAAAAGCTGATGATTTCCTGGCTGAACTCTGCTGGCAGGGCCTGGAAAAACGCTACCTGGGGCCCAGCGCAGAGGTCAAGGAACGGCTTAGCTACGAGCTTGATGTCATCCAGAAGACAAAATTTGCCCATTACTTCCTCGTTGTTTGGGATATAATCTCCTTTGCCAGAGAGCGGGGCATCTATTTCGGTGTTCGGGGAAGTGCTGCTGCCAGCCTGGCTCTTTACTGTCTGGCCGTCACTGATGTAGACCCGCTAGTCCACAAGCTTGTTTTCGAACGATTCCTTAATGTCGAGCGCCGCGAACTTCCTGATATTGACCTTGATTTTCAGGACGACCGCCGTGATGAAGTCCTGGCCTATGTCAACCAGAAATATGGCTCCGACCACGTAGCTCAGATTATTACCTTTGGCACCATGGGAGCCAGAGCAGCCATAAGGGACACGGGGCGGGCTTTAGGCCTGCCTTACGCCCAGGTTGACCAGGTAGCCCGATTCATTCCTCTGGAGCTAACCATAACCCTGGATAGAGCCCTGGAACAGAGCAGGGAGCTTCATGATATTTATCACCAGGACGCAGCAATACGTAACCTGATGGACTCAGCCAGGAAATTGGAGGGATTGGTCAGGCACGCCAGTACCCATGCCGCCGGCGTGGTTATAGCGCATGAGCCCCTAATCGAATATGTGCCACTACAATTGCTGGGAAAGGGTGAGCAGCGCACTGTCATGACTCAGTTCCATATGGGAAGCATCGCCCGCCTGGGATTGTTGAAGATGGACTTCCTGGGACTATCTAATTTGACCATTCTGGCTAAAGCTAGAGAAATTATTGCCCAAACTCGTGGAGTCTCCCTGGATTTGCAGCACATTCCTCTCGACGATGCTAAAACCTTTGAGTTGCTCGCCTCCGGGGAAACCACAGGCATCTTCCAGCTGGAAAGCGCCGGGATGCGCCGCTATATTAAGGAACTCAAGCCCACCAACTTCAGCGATATCGCAGCCATGGTGGCACTCTATCGCCCTGGCCCCATGGAGCAAATCCCCACTTTTATCAGGGCGAAGCATGGCATTGCCCCTATCCGCTATCCCCATCCCATTCTGACAGAGATTCTAAAAGAAACCTACGGAGTTATCGTTTATCAGGAACAGGTAATCTTTATCGCCCTGGCTTTAGCCGGCTATAGCATGGGCCAGGCTGACATTCTTCGTAAAGCTATGGGTAAAAAGATACCTTCGGTGATGAAGAAGGAGGAGCGCAATTTCATCGCCGGAGCTAAA